>NZ_JAOCEA010000017.1:0-129981 GCF_029841165.1 Pseudomonas sp. GD03842
TTCGTCTCAACCGAGGCGCGCATTCTACAGCAGCGTCTCGTGGTGTCAAGCGGTTATTTTCCGAAGCTTTCAAAGTTTCCTTTGCAACTTCAACCACTTGCGCTTCGTTCGATCTGGCATCTCACGTCAGCGGGAGGCGAATTCTACAGCGTTACAACCGGCTGTCAACCACCTTTTTTCACCGCTTTCGATTCGAGCCTGACGCTGAAAACCGAAGCACTTCCTGCCTATCTGAAACCTGCAACTCGTTGATCTTCAAGGAGTTTTCGGTTCCGACTGCGCCGGAAGTGGGGCGAATTATAGAGACATCTGAAGGCCCGTCAAGCACTAATTTCAGAAAAGAAGAAAGTTTTATATTTGAGCCGGCAAGATGGCCCTACGACTTCGCACTATTCAAGACTCAACGCTTGCGCGTGCTTTCTTCCTGGGCATTCGAGGCAAGCGCATTGCAATGACAGGCACTCGCACGAACAACAACAAACCACCCACCGCCGCATAAATAGCCCACTCTTTAAGATCAGCTCTGACAATCCACAGCATATGCAGCAAACCCAGCCCCAGAATCAAGTAAGCCAGCCGATGCAGCTTTTTCCAGCGTGCACCAAGGCGTCGCTGGCTGTAACGATTGGATGTGACGGCCAGCGCCAGCAGGCAGAGAAAGGCAATGCTGCCGACGATGATGTAAGGGCGTTTGACCAACTCCACACCCAACTGAGCCCAGTCGAATCCAAGAATGAAAAAACCGTACCCCAGCAAATGCAACGTGGCATAGGTGAAACACCAGAGCCCCAACTGACGCCGGACGATCACCCACCCTGCCCATCCAGAGATGCGTTGCAATGGCGTCAGTGACAAGGTGATCAGCAATAGGACCAAGGTGCCCAAACCGAACAGGTCCACCAGCGCCTTCCCGGGATCCGGTCCCAGATCGAAAATCCATGCTTTATACAACCACATCACCGGAGCAACGCACGCCGCGATGAAAACACTCAGCCGCCATGGCAGATAACGCATCAGTAATTCTTCCGTAGGTCCATACCGGCATAGAGCGAGGCCACCTGCTCTGCGTATCCATTGAACATTTCCGTTTGCCGAATGTTGGGGCTGAACAGCCCGCTGGGCAGACGACGCTCGTGAGCTTGAGTCCAGCGCGGATGGTCGACAGTCGGGTTCACATTGGCGTAGAAACCGTACTCGTTGGCAGCGATGCTCTGCCACGTGGTCTTCGGCTGCTCACTCACCAAACTGATACGCACGATGGACTTCACGCTCTTGAAGCCGTATTTCCATGGCACCACCAGGCGTAAAGGCGCCCCATTCTGGTTAGGCAGCTCACGCCCATACATTCCCACCGCCAGGATCGCCAGTGGATTCATCGCCTCATCCAGCCGCAACCCTTCGACATAGGGCCAGTCGATCAACGCGAACCCTGATCGTTGGCCAGGCATCGTTTTAGGATCCTGCAGCGTCTCGAACCTGATGTACTTGGCGTTTGCCGTTGGCTCGACCTGTTTAAGCAACTGGGAGATCGGGAAGCCCAACCACGGAATGACCATCGACCATGCCTCCACACAGCGCAGCCGATAGATACGCTCCTCCAACAGGTAAGGCTTCATGAAATCTTCCAGCGCGTACCGACCTGGCTTGGCCACTTCCCCATCGACCACAACCGTCCATGGGGCTGTCCTCAAGGAACCTGCATTCTGTGCAGGGTCACCCTTGTCGGTGCCAAACTCATAGAAGTTGTTGTAATGAGTTGCGTCCTTGAACGGGGTGATGGCTTCGTTCTGAACGGTCACCGCCTGCCATTTGGTCGAAGGCAGCTTTTCATTAAACCATCCGGGGGCGTTTCCCGGGTCTACGGCGTCGTAGCGCGAGGCATCCGCAGCAGTTGCCCAAGATGGCAGCGCGCCAACGGCGAAGCCGGCCAGCGAGGCGCCTAGAACGGCACGCCGAGAAAGGTAGAGGGATTCGGGTGTGACATCCGACTCTTTGCAAGCGGACGCAGTAGGGATCTTGATCAGCATGGCGACTCCGCAACCTGATGGACTGGCTCCACCTTATAGGCTGCGAAGTGCGGTGTGAAATGAATCTGTCTCGCTATTTACGACGGCGCAGACGGAGCAGGTACTGAATTGGCCCTGATGCGGCGTAGGCGAGGAAGATCAGCAGCAGGATGCGTGGCGGATCGCTGAAAACCACAGCAAACACCAACACGACAGCCAGGATGGCGACGAAGGGGACCCGACCCTTGAGATCGAGCTCCTTGAAGCTGTTGTACTTGATATTACTGACCATCAGCATGCCCGCCGCGGCCACCAGCAGCGCAACCAGGAAGGACAGCTTTGAGCCCTGAATGCCGTAGTCGCTAAACGCCCAGACGGTGCCCGCCACCACGCCTGCCGCTGCGGGACTTGCCAATCCAATGAAGTACCGCTTGTCCGCCTTACCCACCTGAGTGTTGAAGCGAGCCAGGCGCAACGCGGCACCCGCTACATAAATGAAGGCGACCATCCAGCCCACCTTGCCCATGTCACCCAAAGCCCAACCAAATGCAAGCAGCGCGGGAGCAACCCCAAACGCAACCATATCGGACAAGGAGTCGTATTCGGCGCCAAATGCGCTTTGGGTGTTGGTCATGCGTGCTACACGACCGTCGAGGCCGTCCAGAACCATGGCCACGAAAATGGCGATGGCTGAAAAGGCGAAATATTTGCTCGCACCGGCGGCATCGCCGGCACTCATCGCGCTTTGAGCGCTCATCGCACTGATGATGGCGTAGAAACCTGCAAAGAGGTTCGCCGTTGTGAACAGGTTCGGCAGCAAATAGATGCCCCGATGGCGGACCTTGCGGCCTTCGGCATCGTGGCCTTCTTCTATATGCTCATCGATCGGTAGCAGGCTTTCAGCGTCAGAGGCCTTGTTTGGCTCTTCAGGACGTTCGCTCATGGACATTACCTTGCAGCTATGAATTTTCGAACAGGGTCCGCCGCGTCATCCGCCAGCGAACGATGCAGCTTTATACCAGATGAGGCCCCATAACGAAAAAACGCGACCCGAAGGCCGCGTTTTTCTTCACCAGAAACAGATTCGGGGAATCTTAGTTTTTGGTTTGGTCGACGATCTTGTTTTTCGCGATCCAGGGCATCATCGAGCGCAGTTGCTCACCGATGATTTCGATGCCGTGTGCCTTGTTGTTGCGGCGCTTGGCGGTCATCGACGCGTAGTTGCTCGCACCTTCGGCAATGAACATCTTGGCGTATTCGCCGTCCTGGATGCGCTTCAGGGCGTTGCGCATAGCTTGACGGGATTCGGCGTTGATGACCTCAGGGCCAGTCACGTATTCGCCGTACTCGGCGTTGTTGGAGATCGAGTAGTTCATGTTGGCGATACCGCCTTCGTACATGAGGTCAACGATCAGTTTCAGCTCGTGCAGGCACTCGAAATAGGCCATTTCCGGCGCGTAACCGGCTTCAACCAGGGTTTCGAAACCGGCTTTGACCAGTTCTACGGTGCCACCGCACAGTACGGCTTGTTCGCCGAACAGGTCAGTTTCGGTTTCATCCTTGAAGGTGGTTTCGATGATGCCGGTACGGCCACCGCCTACGCCCGAAGCGTAGGACAGCGCAACGTTCTTGGCGTTGCCGGAAGCGTCTTGGTAAACGGCGATCAGGTCAGGGATACCGCCGCCCTTGACGAATTCGGTACGCACGGTGTGACCCGGTGCTTTTGGCGCGATCATGATCACGTCGAGGTCGGCGCGTGGCACGACCTGGTTGTAGTGAATCGCGAAGCCATGCGAGAAGGCCAGCGTAGCGCCCTTCTTGATGTTCGGTTCGATTTCGTTCTTGTACAGCTGGGACTGGAATTCGTCTGGGGTCAGGATCATGACCAGGTCGGCGCCAGCAACGGCAGTCGCGACGTCGGTCACTTTCAGGCCATGGGCCTCGGCTTTGGCGACAGTGGCGGAGCCTTTACGCAGACCTACGGTGACATCGACGCCGGAGTCTTTGAGGTTGCACGCTTGCGCATGGCCTTGAGAGCCGTAACCAATGATCGCCACTTTTTTGCCCTGGATGATCGAAAGGTCGCAGTCTTTGTCGTAATAAACTTTCATGGAATTCCCCTGTTATCTCGGCCCATCAGGCCATTCGCTAAATGAATGAAATTAGATGCTCAGCACTTTGTCGCCGCGGGCGATGCCCGTGACGCCGCTGCGTACGGTTTCCAGGATGGCGGTGGTGCCAATGGCCTGAATAAAGCTATCCAGTTTGTCGCTCGTCCCTGTCAGCTGCACGGTGTAGACACTGCTGGAAACATCAACGATCTGGCCGCGGAAGATGTCCGTGGTGCGCTTGATCTCAGCGCGCTGGGCGCCAGTGGCCTTGACCTTGATCAGCATCAGCTCACGTTCGATGTGAGCACTCTCCGACAGATCGACCAGCTTGACCACTTCAACCAGTTTGTTGAGGTTCTTGGTGATCTGTTCGATCACCTCATCATGCCCCACGGTGGTCAACGTCAGACGCGACAGGGTCGGATCCTCGGTGGGTGCCACGGTCAGGCTTTCGATGTTGTAGTTGCGCTGCGAAAACAGACCGACGACACGAGACAGAGCACCCGGTTCGTTTTCCAGCAAAAGCGAAATGATGTGCCGCATGTTAGGTACGCTCCGTCTTGCTCAGCCACATGTCGCGCATCGAGCCGTCTCTGATCTGCATCGGATAGACGTGCTCGGCAACGTCGACCTGGATGTCGAGGAACACCAGACGGTCTTTCATCGCGAACGCTTCTTCCATCTTCGGTTTCAAGTCTTTCAGGTCGGTAATACGCATACCGACGTGCCCGTAGGCTTCGACCAGTTTCACGAAGTCAGGCAGCGACTCCATGTAGGAGTGCGAGTGGCGGCCGCTGTAGCTCATGTCTTGCCATTGCCGAACCATGCCCAGCACGCCGTTGTTGAGCAGAATGATCTTCACCGGCAGGTTGTACTGCAGGCAGGTCGACAGCTCCTGGATGTTCATCTGAATGCTGCCTTCGCCCGTGACGCAAGCGACGTGAGCATCCGGGAAGCTCAGCGCGACACCCATGGCAGCCGGGAGACCGAAGCCCATGGTGCCCAGACCGCCAGAGTTGATCCAACGATTAGGCTTGTTGAAGCGGTAGTACTGCGCAGCAAACATCTGGTGCTGACCGACGTCGGACGTCACGTAGGCGTCGCCTTGGGTGACTTCGCACAGGGTTTCGATCACGGTCTGAGGCTTGATCAAGCTGCCATCGCCACGGTTGTACGGGAACAAGTCGCCGCCCGCACGCCACTCATCGATCTGCTTCCACCAACTGGCGACGGACTCCTTGTTTGGGGTCTCGCCGATTTCCTTGAGGGTCGCGACCATTTCGGTCAGCACGCTCTCCACAGGGCCAACGATCGGCACGTCTGCCTTGATGGTCTTGGAGATCGACGCCGGGTCGATATCGATATGGATGATCTTGGCACCCGGGCAGAAACGCGCCGCACCATTGATGACGCGGTCATCGAAACGTGCGCCTACGGCCAGGATCACGTCCGAGTGGTGCATCGTCAGGTTGGCGGTGTAACTGCCATGCATACCCAGCATGCCAACGAACTGACGATCGGTGCCCGGGTACGCGCCCAACCCCATCAAGGTGTTGGTGACCGGAGCGTTCAACAGCTGTGCCAGTTCGGTCAGCGGTGCGGAGCCGTTGCCCATCACCACGCCGCCGCCGGAGTAAATGACCGGGCGCTTGGCGGCCAGGAGCATTTCGACAGCCTTGCGGATCTGCCCCGAGTGCCCGCGAACCGCCGGGCTGTAGGAACGCAGCTTGGCTTTTTTGGGGAAAACGTACTCGAATTTCTCGGCCGGGTTGGTCATGTCTTTCGGAATATCGACAACGACAGGACCTGGGCGGCCGGATTGCGCGAGGTAGAAGGCCTTTTTCAGCACTTCCGGAATTTCCGACGGATGTTTGATCATGAAGCTGTGCTTCACGATCGGACGGGAGATACCGATCATGTCGGTTTCCTGGAACGCGTCGGTGCCAACCATCGTGCTGGGCACTTGCCCCGACAGCACGACCATGGGGATCGAGTCCATGTATGCGGTCGCGATCCCCGTGATGGCGTTGGTGGCGCCAGGGCCGGAAGTCACGAGCACGACACCGGCTTTACCGGTGGCGCGAGCGTAACCATCCGCCATGTGAGTGGCAGCCTGTTCATGGCGAACGAGGATGTGGCTCACAGCAGGTTCTTTGAACAGCGCATCGTATATATGCAGGAGGGCCCCGCCTGGGTACCCATAGATATGCTCAACGCCTTCGTCACGCAAAAAGCGGACGACCATTTCAGCGCCAGATAAAAGCTCCACGTTGTTCACCTCTAAAACGCCAGAATACCGTCCACAGAAGAGGAGACGGGTCTTAATAGGTTTACTGCCAGCAGAGCATGAGCGACGGTGGTCGCCGACTACGTCAGCACTGACTGAGCAAGTATTGGGATCGCCCCTGAGTGTTTCGGAGTCTTCCCACCCAGCGCGAGGTAACGCGTTGCGGGTGTAACAGGTCGACGCGGGTGTGCGCCTCATGATCTGCCGAGACGGTCTGCTTCTGGCAGTCCCTCTACAGCGGACTTTGGATTGTTCTGATTCAACCCCCTCAAGTCAAGTCGTCCATGCGCTTTCTTCACCCACAGGCAACGAAAAAGCACCGAATGAGGTCGTAGCGGTGTCCTTGTGATAGGTTTCAACTGTTCTGCGAACGAAATATAAGGAAAGCGTATGCGCTGGATGATGCTCGCTGCGCCGCTGACACTGGCGGCCATTTCCGTCACGGGCCAGGCGGCACAAATCTATAAATGGGTCGATCCCCAAGGGGTGACCCATTTCGATGCCCAGCCCCCAGTCGGGCGGCCTGCTGAGGCAATCGAATCCCGGCAACCGGTTACGACCTCCCCCGCACCGCCCGTGCAGACGGACACGAACCAGGAGCAGCAAGCCATCGACGCCAAGGTCAAGCGCCAAGTGGCGGCTCAAGAAGCGAAACGCAAGGAGTACTGCGAACGTCAGCGCACCAATCTCGCCCAATTAGAGAATAATCCACGGGTGCGTGAAGAAGTGAACGGGGAATACCGCCGTTTTACGGAGGAAGAGCGTCAGGCACGCATCGCCGAGGTCAAACAGTCCATCGACGAAACGTGCAATTGACGATCAAGTGGCGTCAGTGATCAATTGATCGAACTGCGCCAGCAGCGCCTGCAGATGCCGGGTGTCCCGGGCATTGCCCGCGTAGGCCATCTGCGCCATTTCGAGAATACCCGATGCATTGGGCAGCGCCAGATCCTGCTCCAGAATGATTTTCATCCGGGGCAGGAAAATCCATTGCAGCCACTGCTCGAAGTCCAGCGTGTCGACGCAAAACGGCTCACGGCTCGCCAACGCATCGTCACTGGGTGGCTCATCGCTCCACCAGCCCAAGACACGCAGCTCGCGCTCGATCAACAACAGTTGATCGGCCACTTGTGGCAGCCGCTTATCCATTGGCCTTCTGCCGCGCCAGCGCAGCGCCCGCCGCATCACCCTGTTTTTCGCGAGCCTGAGCGATCAGCCCCCACAGGCTGGCTTGCAGGCTAGGACGGCCATTGGCATACGTCAGGCCGCGGCGCGCCAACTGCTCGGCTTGAGGCGCATCCCCTTGAGCCAGGCGTACTTGGGCCAGACGATAAAGCACCTGGGGCTCGCGAGGTGCGACGCGTTGGGCACGCTCAAGGCTGGATGAAGCGCCATTGAGGTCGCCACTGCCCTGCTGTTGTTGGGCGGTCGTGAGCAATGCGAGCACCGGACCATCGAGTTGTTCATCGGCGGACAGTCCACCGCCCGATGCGGGCGGAATACCGGTCGGGGCCGAAGAAGGCAGGGTATAGGTACTGGTCGACGCCGAGGGCGGTGTATAGCCGTTGTCTACCGGAGCCTGATTGACCGGTGCCGAGTCGACAGGCGCCGTGCTGATCGGCGCCGAAGTGGGCGGCACGAAGGTCGAGATCGGCGCGGCGCCCGCCCCTCCTGGAACCATCACCGTGACGCCCGAATCCTGATCGATCGCTTGCGGAGCCTGGTTCTGCTGCACAGGTGCACGGTAGGCCGCGTTACGATTGGCCGAAACACGCTCGCCGTTCGACACCCGCGAACCGGAGTCAACGACAGGAATGTTGCCGCGCGTTTGTGTCGCGCAGCCGTTGAGCAAAGCCAGGGCCGTTAGAGCCGGAATCCACCACTTGTTCACTTCACACCCTCTCGCTTAATTCAACCAGCCTTTGACCCAGTCCATCACCGATTCGGCGGGGGCCGACGGCCCACCGCAAGCCGGCCCGGGTTGCGGCTCACTGCCGCGAATATACGGCATCTGCACGGCACCTGGGCAGCTCGCGTCGGTGCCCTGCCCGGTCGCTGCGTTGACCCACGCCATCACGACGTTGTCGGGCATCGCCATATCCAATGGTAGTGGGTCGGCCTTCTTCATGAAATTGGTCCAGATCTGCAACGCACCCGTGGCCCCGGTAAACGGCGTCTTGCCGTTGTCGTCTCGGCCCATCCAGACGATTGCCAGCAGATCCTGACTGAAGCCCGCGAACCAGCTGTCTCGGGAATCGTTGGTGGTGCCGGACTTACCTGCCAGATTCAACGTACTCGGCAGGACGCTGTAGACGGATTTGCCGGTGCCTTCGCGCATCACCCGCTGCATCGCGTTCTGCAGTAGATAGATAGAGCCTGGATCGAAGCGCTGTTGAATCTGGAACGGATAACGCTTGAGCGGCTCGCCCTCAGCCGTCAACACGCTACGAATGCCGCGCAACGGCGTGTTGAAGCCGCCGCTGGCAATGGTCTGGTACATGGTGGCGACCTCGATCGGGCTCAAGGCCCCCGCCCCCAGAAGCATCGAAGGAAAGGTCGGCCAGTCACGGGTTACACCCAGTTTGGTGAGGGTCTTGAAGACGTTCGGCACCCCCAGGTCGAGCCCCAGCTTGGCGCTGGACAGGTTGTAAGAATGCGCGAGCCCTTGGTAAAGGAAGATATTGCCGTGCGCCTTGTGGTCGAAATTCTGCGGCTTCCAGATCTGGCCGTCGGCACCTTTGACTTGAAACGGCTCGTCCGGGATCCAACTGGTCAGGGTGTATTGCTGAGGGCGCTCGAGGGCCGTCAGGTAAATGGCCGGTTTGACCAGCGAGCCGATGGGACGTACCGCATCCAGGGCTCGGTTGAAACCGGCGAAGCCGGCCTGTCGGCTGCCGATCAACGCCTGCACTTCCCCGGTTTCCGGATTGGTGACGACCATCGCCGTCTCCATTTCGTCCGCGCCCTTGCGCCCCGCAATCTTGGCGAAACTCTCGCGAACCGCGGCTTCGGACTTCATCTGCAGAATCGGATCGAAGCTGGTGAAGATGCGCAGCCCTTCTTCGGTCAAGTCTTCATCCCGGTAGTCCTGACGCAACTGACGCTTGACCAGATCGAGGAAGTCCGGGAACGAGCTGTCGGCCAGCGAACCGGTCTTGGTCACGCCCAGCGGCATTTTCTTCGCGGCAGCCACTGCCTCAGGCGACGCGACACCTTGCTGTTCGAGCAGGTCGAGCACCAGATTGCGGCGCTCCAGGGCCCGGTCAGGATTGCGGCGGGGGTTGTAGTAGGACGGACCTTTGACCAGCCCCACCAACAGCGCCACCTGATGAAGTTTCAACTCGGACAAGGGTTGACTGAAAAAGTACTGACTCGCCAGACCAAAGCCGTGCACGGCGCGCTGTCCGTCCTGCCCCACGAAGACCTCGTTGAGGTAGGCCTCCAGGATTTCCTGCTTGCTGTAATGAATCTCCAGCAGGATTGCCATCATGGCTTCGGTCAGTTTGCGCGTGATGCTGCGCTCGTTGGTTAAATAGAAGTTCTTGACCAACTGCTGGGTCAGGGTAGACCCGCCCTGCCGCATCTGACCCGCCGAGGCGTTGACCCAGAAAGCGCGCGCAATCGACTTCGGCGAGACGCCGAAGTGGTGGTAAAAGTCCCGGTCTTCGACAGTGACCAGAGTATCGAGCAGGTAAGGTGGGGCCTGATCCAACTTGATGAGAATTCGGTCTTCCAGGTTTTTCGGATACAAACCGCCAATCAGCAATGGCTCTAGGCGCGCCACAGCCAATTTGGCGCCGTTGGCCGCGGTCAGGTCAGCGACATAATCCCCTGAAAAGCGCACATGGATCTGCTGAGCGGGGTCGGCACCTTCATAGAACTGAAAGCCGCGAGTATTGAGGTCGACGCTGTTACCATTCACCGATGCCGCGCCGGGGCCATTGGCCACACTTTCGCGACGGTAGCCCAGCGCATCGAGTTCGATGAGAAAATCATCGCGCGACAGCTTCTGGCCAACGAACAGTTCCAGCGGACGGGCGTAGACCTTCGCCGGAATGGTCCAGCGCTTGCCAGAAAATTTTTCCTGGACGATGGAATCCAGATAAGCGGCGAAGCAGGCCAGTACCACCAGCCCGACCAGGCTGAGTTTGAGGGCCCAGCCCAACAGGCTGCGCAGGCGACTGTTGGTGGGTTTGGGGGCTTTTCGGGAAGTGCGGGATCGAGTCATGGCGGCGGATTATACGCACTTTCAAAGCCATCGGCAGACCACCCTCCTGGCGGTTTTCAGCAATGCGCCGAGCGGCCATAATGGCCACCTTTAGTCATATCGATATCGACTTATCACCTTTTCAAGGATCGTCCGTGAGCCAGACTCTGATAGCAGCGCTTCAAAATCCTGCCCTGTTCGACCATCCCGTGGACCAGTTTCAGGTCATCGAGACGCATATTTCCTGGGTGTTGCTCACAGGCCCTTACGTCTACAAAATCAAGAAGCCGATGAATTTCGGCTTCCTCGACTTCACTACGCTAGCCGCACGCGGGCACTTCTGCGAGCAGGAATTGAAGCTCAATCAGCGCCTCACCGATAATTTGTATCTGGAGGTGTTGCCCGTTACCGGTACCGCTGAAGCGCCGCAACTGGGCGGGGCGGGCGAACCGATCGAGTATGCGTTGAAAATGCGTCAGTTCTCTCAGGACGGATTGCTCAGCACGCTGCAAGCCAAGGGTGAATTGACCACCGCGCACATCGATGACATGGCCCGCCAGATCGCCGAATTCCACCTTAATGCTCCACGGGTGATGGCGGAAAATGTGCTGGGCTCGCCTGATAGCGTCATGGCACCCGTCACCCAGAACTTCGAGCAGATCTTGCCATTTCTCACCGAGAAGGCCGACCTGGTTCAGTTGCAGGCCTTGGAAGCCTGGGCCAATACCAGTTTCGAACGTCTCAAGCCGCTACTGGCACAGCGCAAACAGGATGGCTTCATCCGTGAGTGTCACGGTGATATTCACCTTGGCAACATCACCCTGATCGAAGGCAAAGTGGTCATTTTCGACTGCATCGAGTTCAACGAGCCATTTCGCATGACCGACGTGTACGCGGACATCGGCTTTCTCGCGATGGACCTGGAAGACCGTGGCCTGAAGAGCCTTTCGCGTCGTTTGATCAGCCAGTATCTGGAGCACACCGGCGATTACGCGGGCCTGGAACTGCTTAATTTCTACAAGGCGTATCGTGCACTGGTGCGCGCCAAGGTTGCACTGTTCAGCCTGTCTCCCGATGCCGACCATGTTCAACGTGCGACCACCCTTCGCCAGTACCGCAATTACGCCAATCTGGCGGAGAGTTACAGCGCGATCCCTTCGAATTTTCTGGCGATCACGCACGGTGTATCCGCCGTTGGCAAAAGCCACGTGGCCATGCGCCTGGTAGAAGCGTTGGGGGCTGTCCGCCTGCGTTCGGACGTGGAGCGCAAACGCCTGTTCGGTGCGAATCAGGACCTGTACTCGGCTGAAAGCAGCACAAAGACCTACCAGCGCCTGAACGAACTGGCCGCTACCGTGCTCCGTGCCGGCTTCCCGGTCGTGGTCGATGCCACCTACTTGAAACACGAGCAGCGTAAGGCAACCTGGGAGGTCGCCGAGGCCCTAGGCGCCCCGTTCCTGATTCTCGATTGCGCAGCGCCCAAGGCTGTTATCGAAGGCTGGCTGGCGCAGCGTCAGACGAAAAACGAAGATCCTTCCGACGCGACCATGGCCGTAATCGAAGCGCAATTGGCCAACCGCGAACCGCTGACCGACGACGAAGCCCGGTTCAGTCGTCATGTCGAAACCAACATCAGTGGTGACCTGGACAAACTGGTCACAGACATCCGCCAGTACCTACCGGGCCTGTAACGGGCTCAGAATCGCTTTCATCGGATCGTGAAGAGAATCACTTCACGACCCGATGATGGTGGCATTATAATGGCGTCAGAATTCCAACAAGGTGACGCCATAATGAACCAGCCCAAGCAGCTCGACTCGCCGCTCTTCGCCTTGCTGCGAAAAGATGACGTGACCGCCTTCAACCTCCAGCGGCCAAAGAACGGCCCAATCGACCTGGCAGGTGGCGACTTCCGAGGGTTGGACCTGCGTGACCTGAACGCCGATGAAGTGGATTTCACCGACGCCTATTTCCGGTCGGCGGACCTGCGCGGCGTCGACTTCCGCAACGCTTCCCTCGAAGGTGCCAGCATTGCCCATGCGCAGATATCCGGCGCCTATTTCCCACCTGATTTGAGTGCCGACGAAATTCTCATGTCGGTCAATTTCGGCACGCGCCTGCGTTACCGCACCCGTTGATCTGACAGGGCGCCATTCGAAGCCCCTCGTTCGAAGCTACCGTCCGGCAGGCCGTCGGCCGCTTTCCTGCAATTGCCCGCGGGGCGGGCTGACGTGCAACTACGCTTGTTAAGTGGGGTTGAATCCGCAGTTCCGATCAGCTCAGGAGGTTTGACATCAGGAGAACGACCCGCCAGGAGGCGCCATGGAAGACGAACTGTTGAGCTTGAAAAACCTGGGTAAGACATCGACCCAATGGCTTCACGCCGCCGGTATTCACAGCACCGCCGATCTGCGACGGCTGGGCGCAATCCGTGCCTACAACGCGGTGAAAAGCCGCGGTTTCCACGCGTCACGAACGCTTCTGTATGCGCTGGAGGGTGCACTTCGCGGGCGACATTGGTGTGAACTCCCCCCGGAGCTGAAACACACGCTCAATCAGGAACTGCTCAGCCTGGACCGCGAGCGCGAAGAACCGCAGATCGACAACGCTGCAAAATAGTCCAAGCAGCCTGTTGACTTACAAATGAGAATCACTATGATTATCACATCCGGTCGCGAGACTGGCTGGTAACCTGAAAGGCTCCTTGGTTCGGACTCTCAGATTATCTCCTCATCAGGCTAATCACGGTTTTTGACCCGGCTTTTGCCGGGTCTTTTTTTGGCCGAAGATTTTCGATCCGCTTACGAGCGAACACCCAAATGGGCGAGCAGGTCGTCCAGCAGACTGTTGCCACCCAATCGCATCCGCTCCGGCTGCAACCAGGCGGGGCCAAAACGCGCCTCGGCCATGCTCAGGTAAATGCGGGCTTCATCCAAAGTACGGACATTTCCGGAAGCCTTCACGCCCACGTGTGAACCCATTTCCGCAACGGCTTCGATGAGTATTCGCGCAGCCTGGGGCGTTGTGCCCGCTATCTGCTTACCCGCAGTGGTCTTGAGAAAGTCCGCCCCCGCCCGAATCGCCATGCGGCAGACATCATGGATGATTTGCGGATCACGCAAGACCCCGGTTTCCAGTGTCACCGTCAACGTCGCGCGCTGTTCGCACAGAGCCTTCGCGGCGGCAATCATTTCGCCCCCGATCTGCTTATTTCCCGCGAGTTGTGCATGAAAGGGATACAGCAGATCGACCTCATCGACCCCCATTTGCAGCACCGACTGAATTTCCGACTCAGCTGTCGAGATCGACGCGCCGGCCGTTGGAAAATTCACCGCAGCAACGACCTTCACTTCTCGGGCCTGCAGCGCATCGAGCGTTCTGCGCGCCAAACCGGAAAAGCGCGACGACACGCAGACACCGGCGACATTTCCAAGGGGAGTCAACGCTCGCTCACACAGTGCGATGATGCGGTCATCGCTGTCGTCGGCGTTCAATGACGTCAGCTCCAGGAGTCCAAGCGCCTTCTGCGCCACCTCTTCATTGCTTTCGAACACCCTGCTCATATCCAGCTCCTCGATACCCGGCGATGTCGGGGAGCGACAATAAGGCAGGGCGAGACCGTGCGGGGCCTCATAAAGACGTCCGAGAGCGAACTTACGCGACTATCAGAGAGGTCTGTCGGACTTTGCCTGCGACAAGTCCGGGATTATCAGCGAGAAGGCATTCGCATAGGCGCGCAGCCGTCATGCTCGGGCGATGCCGGCGTATACCAGACGAAATCGGTGCTGCCAGGCTCGATCACAGTCCCCGCCCGGGCGAACAACAACACAACAGGCTTTTCGGCAACGCTCAAATCTGCGATGTGCAAAGGCACTCCCGAATCCTTTCTCACCTGATCACTGCCAGCGAGCAAGAGCACGGGTGTGGGAGCTTCGAACACGCGCTGCGCCATTCGCCGGTTCCGTTGTAGGTGAATGGCCAAGATGGCGGGGAAAGCATCCTGCAACAAGCCACCATTGGGTTCACGCACCTGCGCCAGCAATGCGGCATCTTCGGAAGCGGACGTAGAGAGAACGCCACCGAGAGCCAGGCGCTGATGATAGATCGCCGCCACCTCATGGGCAGCCAGATTGGCTGCCAGCACCGGGTAGGGCTGAGCCAGGGCGAAGCGCATTATCGGCCCGTAAAAAGTCCAGTCCCAGCCGATTTGCCAGTCCAGCTCGGCCTGCACATCGGTTGGGTATCGACCTTGTCGGATCTGACGCTGAATGGAGTCGACCTTCGATTGCTGTTCCGGGGTCAGCATTTCAAGCAACAGACTGCCCTGAGGTCGCTGGTCACTCAACGCCTGCAGCAGCCACAGCGCCAGAGCAGGGTGGTCGGGGTTTTCGTGTTGCTCACCCACCAGAACGCGCGGGGCAATGACCAGGCGGCTGATCAGCTGTTGGGTTGTCAGTGTCTTTCCGTTGCTCAAATCCTGAATCATGCAAGCCCTACATGCTTATGACCTTTTGGGCGTTGCCAGGATGGTAGAAGTGGCAACATCTGAGGCGGCTGGCGGCGAAAACCACAACGGCTACCCGATCAGCAGATAACGTCACACGCGCCTTGGTCAGCGCGCAATGATCAACGGATACCCCCGCTCGGGGTGGGGCCGTACCAACACTTCGAGGCCAAATACCGCTTGCAGTGCGTCTGGGGTCAGCACGTCATCCGGGGTACCGGACACGTAGATGCGCCCGGCCTGGAGCAGCATCAGTCGGTCACAATACCGGGCAGCCAGGTTCAGATCATGCAGAATCACCATCACCGCCCCGCCTCGGTCAGCAAACCCGCGTACCGCTTGCAACAACGTGTGCTGATGCAGGGGGTCGAGCATCGAAGTGGGTTCATCCAACAGCAGCGTCTGCCCGCCCTCCCCTGACCACACTTGCGCCAACACCCTGGCCAGATGCACGCGCTGACGTTCCCCGCCCGACAGCGCGAGGTAGCTGCGTCCTTGAAGGTGCGACGCGTCAGCCGCTTCAAGGGCAGCCTGAACGATTTCAGCGTCACGATCGCGACCGCTGCCATGGGGCAACCGGCCCATCGCCACGATTTCTCTGACGTCAAAACCGAAACTCAAGGATGAACTCTGCGGCAAGACCGCCAAACGTGTCGCCCTGGCCTGGGCCGACCAGGATGAAAGCGGCTGCCCATCCAGCCAAGGCTGCCCGTGCGTCGCTTTCAATTCCCCACACAATGCGCCTAGCAGCGTGCTCTTGCCAGCACCGTTCGGTCCTAAAACACCCAGCACCTGCCGTGGTTGAAGTGTCAGGCTGATATCGCTCAACACACAGGTGCCATTACGGTGAATGCTGAGTGCATCGACTTGCATCATCACGGACGACCTCGCACCAGCAAGAAAAGGAAAAACGGCGCGCCGATGAAGGCTGTCACGATGCCGATCGGTAGTTCTGCCGGGGCCAGCACCAGCCGGGCGAAGACGTCTGCCAACAACAGCAGGCTTGCGCCCGCCAGCGCCGAAGCGGGCAGTAGCACCCTATGGTCAGGGCCGACCACCAGACGAATCAGGTGGGGGACGATCAAGCCCACGAAGCCGATCAAACCCGCCGCCGCCACAGCGGCGCCTACCCCCAACGCGATGCATAACACCAGTTCGCCCTTGAGCCTCTCGACCTCGATGCCTAAATGGCGAGCTTCCGATTCGCCGAGCAGCAGCGCGTTCAACGCCTTGGCGCGGCGTGGTAGCCACAGAACAACCAGCAAGCAGACCACTAACAGTGGCCAGACCCTCGCGTAGCTGGCGCCGTTGAGCGTACCGAGGTTCCAGAAGGTCAGCGTACGCAACGTGGCATCGTCCGCCAGATACGAAAACAAGCCGATGATAGAACCGGCCAGCGCCGTCATCGCCACCCCCGCCAAGAGCATGACACCGACGCTGGTCTGCCCGTCGCGCTGCCCCAGCCGGTAAACAATGCCTGTCACGATCAAACCGCCACCGAACGCTGCGATCGACAGCAGGTAAGGCGCCAGCCACTCAGGTAACCCGCCCAGCCAGGCACTGGAGACAATCGCCACCGCCGCCCCCAGCGCTGCGCCACTGGAAACGCCCACCAGTCCCGGATCGGCAAGCGGATTCCGGAAAAGCCCCTGCATCGCCACGCCAGAGAGCGCCAAGATAGCGCCCACAGCCAGCCCCAGCAACGTTCGGGGAAGGCGGATCTGGCCGAGAATCAGCTCAGCCTGTTGCAGACCATCCTCGGCCACCGGCAGGCCCAGCAAGTGCAGGCCGGCGCGCAGCGTATCGCCTGGCGGCAGAGTGACAGGACCGAGCGCCAAGGACATCCAGACCGCCAACAGGCATGCCCCTATCAGAAAAGTGATCAGCGTGGGCGGCGAAAGAACCTTCTTCATTGGGCCTGAGTGCCCTTGGTATAGAAAGCTTCGGACAGCGTTTTCATGGCATCAGGCAACCGAGGCCCGAGCCCGCCCACCAGCAATGTCGGATCGACCTCGACCACACGTTTATTGCGCGCTGCAGGGGTAGCGGCCAATAGCGGGTTCTCCTTGAATAAAGCAGTCGGGGGCGAAGCGTTGCCTTGCATGCGATCAGTGATCACCAGGACTTCAGGCTCCAAACCCGCCATCACCTCCGTGGAGAGAATTTTGTAGCCCGTGTGGGTCGCCAGATTGCGTCCGCCCGCCTGCTTGATCAACCAATCGCCTACCGTGCCAAGCCCGGCGACCATCGGCCGCGAACCGGCGTGACTGACCAGCAACAGGACGCCGGGAGCGGGTTGCCGATGCTGGGCCTGCTCCACCCACCGGTGCTGCTCATCCAACTGCTGGGCATAATGCTCACTCAGTTCTCGCGCTTGGTTTTCCTCACCGAGCAATCTCCCTAGGGTGTGCAAATTGCTGCGAAGCGCCGAAGTGTCAGCGGTCGCCGAAAGAACCTCAACGCGCACGCCCGCCGCGCGCAACTGCTCCAGCACGGGGGGAGGCCCCATTTCTTCGGTGCCAACAAGAATATCCGGACGCAGGCTCAGTATCCCTTCCGACGACAACTGGCGTTGATAACCGATGCTCGGCAGCGCTTTAAGCGTGGCAGGATGCTGGCTGGTGGTGTCGATACCCACCAGACGCGATTGACCGCCTAGTGCCACGACCCACTCCGTCAGCGCCCCTCCGGCACTGACCCAGCGTTGGGGAGGTTGCGACTCGGCCAGCACACCAGGGGAAAGTGAAAGTGCGATCAGCAGCGCGGCGAGCCCGACGATGAAGCGCATGAAAACGTCCTTATACAGGGTGCGGCTCGACGATGAAGTGCCAGCGAGAGGGACGGCATCGACGCGAAATTGGAAGAGCTGTCAGACTCAGTCACATGACAGCCGGCCTATTTGATAATGACTTGCATTTACACGTCAAGCGCGAAGGAGATTCCGCTGAAATACCTCTGCAAAAGAAGCGAACTGCGGGAAGGCACGAGTCGAGGTTTTGAAATCGATGGAGATTCATTACTGGCGGTGCGGCGTGCCGGGCGCGTGTACGTCTATCGAAACCGCTGCCCTCACCGTGGCGTGAAATTGGAATGGCAGCCGAACCGGTTTCTCGACGCCAGCGCCAGCTTGATCGAATGCGCAACACACGGCGCGTTGTTTCTGATCGAGAACGGTGAATGCATCGCCGGGCCTTGCGCTGGAGAATCCTTGAGCGCCATCGACTGTGGAGAAGACGCCCACGGCATCTGGGTCAATCTGTAAGCACGGCGTCGGTCAAATGAATGGCAAGCCTGCGATCCACGCGCACTGTTTGTGGCGTCAGTTGAACCCCATAGGCCATCACCTCGACGCCTGCCGCGACCGCTTCGCGTAACGCCACGACATAAGCGGCGTCGATTTCTTCCGCCGGGCGCACGGCCTCGACACCCGTGAGGTTGACGCAGTACAGCAACACGGCGCGCACGCCGTCCCTCGCCAGCGCAGCGAGTTCTCGCAGGTGCTTGGCGCCGCGCTGCGTCACGGCGTCAGGAAATGCCGCCACGTCATCGGCGTCGAACCCCAGCGTGACGCTTTTGACTTCGAGAAAGAGCGGGCCATCCGGGTAGTCCAGCCGAAAATCCACACGGCTGTTTTCCTGACCGTACGCCACTTCGCGCCGCAACCCGGTGAAGCCGTTCAGTTCGGTGATCACGCCGGCCAGCAGCGCTTCCTCGACCAGCTTATTGGCACGCCCCGTGTTGACACAGGCAAAGCGCCCCTGTGGCGTTTCGCTGATTTCCCAGGTGCCGGGCAGCTTGCGCTTGGGATCGCTGGAGCGGCTGAACCAGATACGCCCTCCGGGCATCATGCAGTTCAACATCGAGCCGGTATTGGGACAGTGGATGGTCAGCCGTTCGCCAGCGGGTGTTTCGACATCAGCCAGAAACCGCTTGTAGCGCTGGAGCAGGCGCGCCTCTTCAAGTTCAGGAGAGAAATGCATCAGCCTTGCCAGCTCCGCAGTCCACGTACGATCCGCTCCACCGCCTGCTGCAAGCGCTCGATGTTTTGGGTATAGGCAAAACGCACATGATGGCTGGACTGATGACGCCCAAAATCCAGGCCGGGTGTGAAGGCAACATGTTCCGTCTCAAGAAAGTGGCGACAGAACGCAAACGCATCGCCGCCGAACGCGCGAATGTCGGCATACAGATAAAAAGCGCCCTGCGGCTCGACCGCAATGTTGAAACCCAACTCACGAAGGGCCGGGAGTAGAAAATCCCGGCGTTTGCCGAATTCGGCACGGCGCTGTTCGAGTATTTCCAGGGTCTCAGGCTCGAAGCACGCCAACGCCGCGCTTTGCGCCATGCTCGGCGCACTGATGTACAGGTTTTGCGCGAGTTTCTCCAGATCGCCGATCGCCGCCTCAGGCGCTACCAGCCAGCCCAGCCGCCAACCGGTCATGCCGAAATACTTCGAAAAACTATTCAGCACGAATGCCTCATCATCCACTTCCAGCACGCTGGCAGCGTCAGTGCCGTAGGTCAGGCCGTGGTAAATCTCGTCCACCACCAGATGGCCTTTGCGGGCAGAGAGCGACGCCGACAGTGCGGCCAGCTCATCACGGTGCAGCAGTGTGCCGGTCGGGTTGGCCGGCGAGGCGACCAGCGCGCCCACGCTGTCTTGATTCCAGTGCTGGGCGACAAGGTTCGGCGTCAACTGGTAGCGCATTTCCGGCCCGACAGGCACCAGTTGCGCCGCGCCCTCGACCAGACGGAGGAAATGCCGGTTACACGGGTAACCCGGGTCAGCCAACAGCCAGTGTTTGCCTGGATCGACCAGCAAGCTTGAAGCCAGCAACAGGGCACCGGAGCCTCCTGGTGTAATCAGAATACGGCCCGGGTCGATGTCGACGCTGTAGCGCTGCTGGTAAAAGCCGGAGATGGCTTCGCGCAACTCCGGCAGGCCTCGGGCAGCCGTATAGCGGGTTTTTCCTGCAGCCAATGCCGCTTGCCCGGCTTTGATGATGGGCTCGGCAGTGGTGAAGTCCGGCTCGCCGATTTCCAGATGAATCACATCGTGCCCAGCTGCCTGCAATTCATTGGCCCGCGCCAGCAGGGCCATGACATGAAAAGGTTCGATGGCGCGACTGCGCGCACTGTAAGGCTGGGACATCGGTCTTCCTTTTATGACGAGTGTCGAAACAGGAGGACAATTCTACTCAACCGTCTTGCGACCGACAGAACTATCCGCGCCTCAGTGCGCCGATGATCCATAAATGCCAACGGGGTTGTGCGAAGGACTAGACTGATGGCACTGCAAAATAATATAAAACCGGGCGCTTTGGCCGCGGTCATAGTTCACGGGCGCGTTGTAGAGCCAAGCTCGACAACCGGGAGTGGCGCGCTCCGATTCGATCTGGTAAGTTCGCCCGCTTGCAGCCGCAGGGCCGGCGGGCGCCGGCGATGGATCATTACCCTGCGCAATGGCTTAGAAGAGTGAGAGGCGGTCCGTTCATGCCCACCGAAGAAAAGCAAAAGAGCAATCAAATCAGCGGTTTCGAACCCTATGTTCCGGCGAAGGACGAGGAGTACATGGGCGCGCCCATGCGAGCTCACTTCACCAAGATCCTGAACAAGTGGAAACAGGAGCTGATGCAGGAAGTCGACCGCACCGTTGATCACATGAAGGACGAGGCAGCCAACTTTCCCGACCCGGCCGACCGTGCCAGCCAGGAAGAAGAATTCGCTCTGGAACTGCGCGCTCGTGACCGTGAGCGCAAGTTGATCAAGAAGATCGACAAGACGCTGCAACTGATCGAAGACGAGGAATATGGGTGGTGCGAGTCGTGCGGTATCGAGATCGGCCTGCGCCGTCTGGAAGCCCGCCCGACTGCCGACCTGTGCATCGACTGCAAGACACTGGCTGAAATCAAGGAAAAGCAGGTCGGGAAATCCTGATCTGTTCCCTGCAAGACAAAGGACGCTTCGGCGTCCTTTGTTGTTTTCGGGAGCCGAAGGGTCTTTCCCTGGCTCTCCTTGATGTCCAACCCTTTGCTGAAGAGAATCAACGACGAGTGCAGACGCTCGATCGACCCGGGCAAGGTCCTACGCGCACTGGAGCGTTGTCCTGTTTTTCCCTCATTTGATTTCCAGTACCATCGTCGCCCATGAAATCCCCTTCTTATATAGGGCGCTTCGCGCCGACCCCCAGCGGTTATCTGCACTTTGGCTCGCTGGTCGCGGCGCTGGCGTCCTATCTCGATGCCCGAGCCGCCGGTGGCAAATGGCTGATGCGCATGGAAGACCTCGACCCGCCTCGAGAAGAACCCGGCGCACAAGCCGCCATTCTCGACACACTGGAAACCTACGGTTTCGAATGGGACGGCGAGTTGGTCAGGCAGAGTGATCGTCATGACGCCTATCAAGCGATCATCGACCGCTGGTTCAGTCAGGGGCTGGCCTATGCGTGCACCTGTTCACGCAAGCAGTTGGAGGATTTTCACGGTATTTATCCGGGGATTTGCCGCAACATGGGGCACTCGCCCGTCGACGCGGCCATCCGCATTCGCGTGCCCGAGCTGGAATATCGCCTGGAAGACCGCGTACAAGGCGATTTTCGCCAGCATCTAGGCCGCGATGTCGGCGATTTCGTGATTCGACGCCGTGATGGGCTGTATGCGTATCAGTTGGCCGTGGTCCTCGACGATGGCTGGCAAGGCGTGACCGACATCGTTCGAGGCGCCGACCTGCTGGACTCCACACCGCGTCAGCTGTACCTGCAGGAATTGCTGGGGCTGCCGCAGCCGCGATATCTGCACGTGCCGCTGATCACCCAGCCGAACGGGCACAAACTCGGCAAGTCCTACCGTTCCCCGCCACTGCCGGTCGATCAGGCGACACCGTTGCTGCTTCGGGCATTGCGAGCCTTAGGGCAGCCAGCACCCGACGAGCTGTCGTTCGGCAGTCCACAGGAAGTGCTGGCTTGGGGAATCACTCACTGGAATGCCGATTCGATCCCGCGCGTCACCTGTATCGAAGAAGCTCGAATAGACTGATCCAGAGCGGTTGCCTCGGCGTGCAGCACAAAGCTGGCCGAAACGTCGCTTGCAGCCTGATCGCCATCCGTTACCATGCCGCTCCTTCGGGCTCATGTCCTGGTCACGCACCACCTGGGAGGCCACATGTACATTTACCGGCTGGTCCTGCTCCTGGTAGTAGGCATCTACCTCTTCTCCCCGGCCATCATGGACTGGTGGATCGACGCGACAGGCGCCTGGTATCGGCCCTACATGCTGTGGCTGATTCTGATCGTGGTGACATTCATTCTGCAGAGCCAACGAGATGCCGATGAGCTTTAGCCTGACCCAGATGATTCTGGTCAGCGCAGCCTACCTGCTGGTGTTGTTCGGCGTAGCCTGGATCAGCGAGCGCGGTCTGATCCCTCGCTGGATCATTCGCCACCCGCTGACGTACACGCTGTCCTTGGGCGTATACGCCAGTGCCTGGGCGTTCTACGGGACCGTCGGCCTGGCTTACGAATACGGCTACGGTTTCCTGTCCAGTTACCTGGGGGTGTCAGGCGCCTTTCTGCTGGCGCCAGTACTGCTCTACCCGATCCTCAAGATCACCCGGACCTATCAACTCTCGTCGCTCGCCGATTTGTTCGCCTTTCGTTTTCGCAGCACCTGGGCCGGGGCGCTGACGACCGTCTTCA
This sequence comes from Pseudomonas sp. GD03842, assembly GCF_029841165.1. Taxonomy (NCBI): domain Bacteria; kingdom Pseudomonadati; phylum Pseudomonadota; class Gammaproteobacteria; order Pseudomonadales; family Pseudomonadaceae; genus Pseudomonas; species Pseudomonas sp. GD03842. Next base: position 22,809 of record NZ_JAOCEA010000017.1, read on the forward strand.
TGCTGATCGGCGTATTGCCACTGCTGGCGCTGCAGATTCAGGCGGTCGCCGATTCCATCGGCATTCTGACCCGCGAGCCCGTCCGCAATTACGTCGCGCTCGCTTTTTGCGTGCTGATCATCCTGTTCACCATTTTTTTTGGCTCACGGCACATTGCCACGCGGGAAAAGCACGAAGGGCTGGTGTTCGCCATCGCATTCGAATCGGTGATCAAGCTGGTCGCCATCGGTGGCATCGGGATCTACGCGCTTTACGGGGTATTTGACGGTCCGCAAAGCCTGGAACAGTGGCTATTGCAGAATCAGAGCGCCTTGGCCGCACTGCACACGCCGCTGCAGGAGGGTCCATGGCGCACCCTGCTGCTGGTGTTTTTCGCATCGGCGATCGTGATGCCGCACATGTATCACATGACGTTCACCGAAAACCTCAACCCGCGCTCGCTGGTCAGCGCCAGTTGGGGGCTGCCGCTTTTTCTGCTGCTGATGAGTCTAGCGGTACCGCTTGTGCTGTGGGCGGGCCTGAAACTGGGTGCTACCACCAGTCCTGAATACTTCACACTGGGCATCGGCATCGCCGCTCACAATCCGCTGCTGGCATTGTTGGCCTATGTCGGTGGCCTTTCGGCCGCGAGCGGGCTCATCATCGTCACGACCCTCGCGTTGTCTGGCATGGCATTGAACCACCTGGTGCTGCCGCTCTATCAACCGCCGGCCGAGGGCAATATCTATCGCTGGCTGAAGTGGACCCGTCGCGGCCTGATCGTTGCCATCATCATGGCCGGCTACGCGTTCTATCTATTGCTCGGGGCCCGTCAGGACCTTGCCAATCTCGGCATCGTCGCTTTCGTCGCCACTTTGCAGTTCCTGCCAGGCGTGCTGTCGGTTCTGTACTGGCCAGCCGCCAACCGACGCGGCTTCATGGCGGGGCTGATCGCTGGAGTGGTCGTTTGGATGGTGAGCATGCTGTTGCCCTTGATTGGCGACTTCCAAGGCTTCTACATCCCCCTGTTGAACATGATTTACGTGCTGGATGACACCAGTTGGCACATGGCGGCCATCGCTTCACTGGCCGCCAACGTGCTGGTGTTCACCCTGATCTCATTGTTCAGCAACCCCAGCCCTGAGGAGGCCAGCGCAGCCGAAGCCTGCACGGTGGACAACGTCCGGCGCCCACAAAGACGAGAGCTGTACGCCGCGTCTCCCCAGGAATTCGCGACGCAGCTGGCCAAGCCGTTGGGGGCCAAGGCCGCTCAAAAGGAAGTCGAACAGGCGCTGCGTGACCTGTACCTCCCCTTCGACGAGCGCCGCCCTTATGCACTGCGTCGTTTGCGGGATCGAATCGAAGCCAACCTGTCCGGGCTGATGGGGCCGAGCGTCGCCCAGGACATGGTCGAAACGTTTCTGCCGTACAAGTCCGGCGGCGAAAACTATGTCACCGAAGACATCCATTTCATCGAAAGCCGCCTGGAAGATTACCATTCGCGCCTCACCGGCCTCGCCGCCGAGCTTGACGCATTGCGCCGCTACCATCGTCAGACCTTGCAAGAACTGCCGATGGGCGTCTGCTCACTGGCCAAGGATCAGGAAATCCTGATGTGGAACAAGGCGATGGAAGAATTGACCGGCATCGCTGCGCAAAGGGTAGTCGGCTCACGCCTAGAGACCATCGTCGACCCATGGCGACAATTGCTGCTGGGGTTCATCAATGTGCCTGACGAGCACCTGCACAAGCAACGCCTGGCCCTGGACGGGCAAACGCGCTGGTTGAACCTGCACAAGGCCGCCATCGACGAGCCGCTGGCGCCGGGCAACAGCGGGCTGGTGATTCTGGTCGAAGACCTGACCGACACGCAGATGCTCGAAGACAAACTCGTGCATTCCGAGCGCCTGGCGAGCATCGGTCGGCTGGCCGCTGGCGTCGCCCATGAGATCGGCAACCCGATCACCGGTATCGCATGCCTCGCGCAGAATCTGCGCGAGGAGCGCGAAGAAGATGGTGAACTCACGGAAATCAGCAGCCAGATCCTCGAACAGACCAAACGGGTTTCGCGCATCGTGCAGTCGCTGATGAGTTTCGCCCATGCCGGTGGGCATCAGCGTTCCGACGAAGCGGTATGCCTGGCCGAGGTCGCCCAGGATGCCATTGGTCTGCTGGCGCTTAACCGGCGCAATTTCGAGGTGCAATTCTATAACCTGTGCAACCCGAACCATTGGGTCGATGGCGATCCGCAGCGCCTGGCACAGGTACTGATCAACCTGCTTTCCAACGCCCGCGATGCCTCGCCTGCGGGCAGTGCCGTGCGGGTCAAGAGCGAAGCCTCCGAACATACGGTCGATTTGATCGTCGAAGACGAAGGCACTGGAATTCCCAAAGCGATCATGGACCGCTTGTTCGAACCGTTCTTCACCACCAAGGATCCGGGTGAAGGGACTGGACTGGGGCTCGCACTGGTCTATTCCATCGTTGAAGAGCATTATGGACAAATCACCATCGACAGCCCGGCCGATGCCGAGCAGCAGCGCGGAACCCGCATTCGGGTGACGTTACCGCGACATGTCGAAGCGACGTCCGCTGTGAACTGAGACCGTCGAGAGTACCGAATCAATGCCGCACATTTTGATCGTCGAAGACGAAACCATTATCCGCTCTGCCTTGCGTCGTCTGCTGGAACGTAATCAGTACCAGGTCAGTGAAGCCGGATCCGTGCAGGAAGCTCAGGAACGTTTCAGTATTCCCTCCTTTGACCTCATCGTCAGCGACTTGCGCCTGCCCGGTGCGCCAGGCACTGAACTGATCAGGCTGGGTCAAGGCAAGCCCGTATTGATCATGACCAGCTACGCCAGCCTGCGCTCTGCCGTGGACTCGATGAAGATGGGCGCGGTGGACTACATCGCCAAGCCGTTCGACCACGACGAAATGCTTCAGGCCGTATCCCGCATCCTGCGCGACCGACAGACCACCCAAGGCGTCCAGCCGGAACGCGCTGCCGCCCCCGGCAAAGTCGGCGCGCCCGATAAGGGGCCGAACAATAGCAACGGCGAAATTGGCATCATTGGCTCCTGCCCACCGATGCAGGACTTGTACGGCAAGATACGCAAGGTCGCGCCTACGGACTCCAACGTGCTGATTCAGGGCGAGTCCGGCACGGGCAAGGAATTGGTCGCGCGGGCTTTGCACAACCTGTCCCGTCGCGCCAAGGCGCCGATGATTTCGGTCAACTGCGCGGCCATTCCCGAAACGCTGATCGAATCCGAGCTGTTCGGCCACGAGAAAGGCGCATTCACCGGCGCCAGTGCGGGTCGCGCAGGCCTGGTGGAAGCGGCGGACGGGGGCACCCTGTTCCTCGATGAAATTGGCGAACTGCCCCTCGAAGCGCAAGCGCGGCTACTGCGCGTGCTTCAGGAAGGCGAAATTCGCCGGGTTGGCTCGGTGCAATCGCAAAAAGTCGATGTGCGCCTGATCGCAGCGACGCACCGGGACCTTAAGAGTCTGGCCAAAGTCGGCCAGTTCCGTGAAGACCTTTATTACCGCCTGCACGTCATCGCGCTGAAACTGCCTGCCCTGCGCGAGCGCGGCGCGGATGTCAATGAAATCGCCAACGCCTTCCTCGCCCGCCAAAGTGCGAAGGCCGGCCGCAACGACCTGCGCTTCGGCCCGGATGCAGAACAGGCCATACGTCAGTATTCCTGGCCGGGCAATGTGCGCGAACTGGAGAATGCAGTCGAGCGAGCGGTCATTCTGTGCGAGAACCCGGAAATTTCCGCGGACCTGCTGGGCATCGACATCGAGTTGGGCGAACTGGACGTCGATGAGTTCATTGGTCTGGCGCCACAGCAGCCCTCGACAAGCTCGACCGCTCAGGAGCCGACGGAAGACCTGTCCCTGGAGGACTACTTCCAGCACTTCGTACTCGAGCATCAGGATCACATGACCGAGACCGAACTGGCCCGCAAGCTCGGCGTGAGCCGCAAGTGCCTGTGGGAGCGTCGTCAGCGGCTCGGCATCCCTCGTCGCAAGACGGGTGTGGCCAGCGAAACCTGAGGTCATCCCTTCGCGCATGGCTCTGGCACGCGGCATCCAGGGCATTGTGAAAAAACTGTTACCTCACTGGCAAGGCGTAACAACAACCGGGGCGTACGGTAACGTAGCCCCGGTTTTTTCTGACTACAAAAAATCGCGTCGATTTGCCACACCCTCGTATTTAAAGGGCTGCGCGGCGTTTCGTAAAAGTTGGCATGCCTCCTGCTATCTCTAGCCGTACAAGAACAACAAAAATCAGTCACCCGCAAAAACAACACAATAAAAACAAGACGAATCGACTCACGCATAACAAAAACAACACGGCGGAGGCGCAGCTAACTGATTCTTTTGGAGAGGCGTTGCATTTAGGACTTGTTCCGCAACCAGGCCGAGAACAACAAAAAACTACCCTCAAGGTAGAGCCTGAACTGGTTGGATCGATTGATCATTGCAGCACAGCGACCAAAGCAATCCGTTTGCTCTTGACTCCCGATTGGGAGGTTTCACTGGCGAAAAGCCGTGAATTGGGCGCTTAACAAAAACAAAAAGCCCAACAGACAATAAAAATAAGAGCACACACTTTGGGGGAGCTTCGGCTCCCCCAGTAGCTTCCACAGAACGCTCGACCCGCCAGCCAGGCCAATCCCGGCTCGGCCTTATTCGCAAAGCCTACCTCGCCTTCAAGCGGCGTTATCGCTGCGTCCTACACCATTCCTCTACTAAATGCTAGAATCCCCGCCCATCGTGCGGTCATTCCTCATCATTGGCCGAAATTCCCTTCACACAGTGCATCCCATGCTGAAAAAGCTGTTCCAGTCATTCCGTTCTCCCCTGCGCAAGCCGCAGCAACATGTGCGTACGACGCCTGAAGTGCTCAGTAGCAACCAGCATTCGTTGCAGCGCAATCAATTCAGCCGTTACGCCGTGAACATCGTCGAACGCTTGCAAAGCGCGGGCTATCAGGCCTACCTGGTAGGCGGCTGTGTGCGGGATCTGATGCTGGGCATCACACCCAAAGACTTCGACGTTGCCACCAGCGCCACCCCTGAACAGGTACGTGCCGAGTTTCGTAACGCGCGCATCATTGGCCGTCGCTTCAAGCTCGTTCACATCCATTTCGGGCGCGAAATCATCGAGGTGGCCACGTTCCGTGCCAACCACCCGCAAGACGACGAGCAAGAAGACAGCCACCAATCCTCGCGCAACGAAAGCGGCCGTATTTTGCGAGACAACGTCTATGGCACGCTCGAAGAGGACGCACAACGCCGCGACTTCACGATCAACGCGCTGTATTACGATCCAGTGACCGAGCGGGTGCTGGATTACGCCCATGGTGTCCATGACATTCGCAACCGCTTGGTCCGTCTGATCGGCGACCCCGAACAGCGCTACAAGGAAGACCCGGTGCGCATGCTTCGCGCCGTCCGCTTCGCCGCCAAGCTGGATTTCGGCATTGAAAAACACACTGCCCTTCCGATTCGCCCGCTGGCACCGATGCTACGTGACATCCCGGCTGCGCGTCTGTTCGAAGAGGTGCTGAAGCTGTTCCTGTCCGGTCACGCCGCGCCCACCTTCGAAATGCTGGTGGACCTGGAACTGTTCGACCCGCTGTTCCCGGCCAGCGCGAAGGCGCTGGAGCATATGCCGACCTACACCCATACGCTGATCAGCCAGGCCTTGGTCAATACTGACCTGCGCGTGCAGCAGAACAAACCCGTGACGCCTGCTTTCCTGTTCGCCGCCTTGTTGTGGCCGGCGCTTCCTTACCGCGTCCTGCGTCTCCAGGAACGCGGGATGCCGCCGATTCCTGCGATGCAGGAAGCCGCTCATGAATTGATCGCCGAGCAATGCCAGCGCATCGCGATTCCAAAACGGTTCACCTTGCCGATCCGTGAAATCTGGGACATGCAGGAGCGCCTGCCGCGTCGTTCGGGTAAACGGGCCGACCTCCTGCTGGACAATCCGCGGTTTCGCGCCGGCTATGACTTCCTCCTGCTGCGCGAGGCCGCAGGTGAAGAAACCGATGGTCTGGGCGAGTGGTGGACCGATTACCAGGATGCCAACGAGTCGGGCCGTCGTGACATGATCCGCGAGCTGGGCAGCAAGTCCGAATCGGCCGGTCAAGCCCCGCGCAAGCGTCGCCGTAGCGGTGGGGGCCGCAAACGCGCAGGTGCGGACGCTGGCGAATAATGACGACGATCGAGCGTGTCTACATTGGCATGGGGAGCAATCTGGCTGACCCTGCCGAGCAATTGCGTGAGGCGCTCAAGGCATTGGCGCAATTGCCCCACACCTCTCTGTCAGGTGCGTCTTGCTTTTATGTGAGCGACTCGCTCCTCGCCGGTCAGCCGCGTTACACCAATGCGGTCGCAGCACTGGACACGACCCTTGAGCCACTGGAGCTGCTGGACGCCCTGCAAGCCATCGAGAACGACCAAGGCCGCAAGCGCCTGGAACGCTGGGGGCCGCGGACGCTGGACCTGGACATCCTGCTGTTCGGCGACCGTGTTATCGATCTCCCCCGCTTGAAAGTGCCGCATTACCACATGCAGGCTCGGGCGTTCGTGCTCTATCCTCTCGCTGAACTGGCGCCGGGCATCACCTTGGCCGATGGCCGCAAGCTGGATGAGCTGCTGGCCGCATGCCCGTTCGAAGGTCTGGAGCGGATTTGATGCTTGCTCGCCATACGGCGCAGCCGCTTGCCTGGGCTTGCGCATAGCGGCCAACGTGGCTGCGGCACAGGGCAGTGACACGCTTCGGTAACGCCCCACCCAAACCGGTAACACCCGGAATTGACTTCCCGCCCCCTCCTCACGAAGATAAGCGTCCCGAAGCCGGACCACCGGCCTCATGGCGCCAGACAGGCCTTTCCAAACATCGCGGAACGACGATGTGCCTGCATTTGCAGAATGAATCACGCGTTGCTCGGCGTAGTATTCACAGCGCCTGAATGAGGATTTTTTTCATGCCAGATATCACCGTTACGTCCCTGCTGGGCCTGAAGCAGAAAGGTGAGAAAATCACCATGCTGACGTGCTATGACGCCACGTTCGCCCACACCGCCAGCCAAGCGGGTGTCGAGGTGCTGTTAGTCGGCGACTCGCTGGGCATGGTGCTTCAAGGGCACGACAGCACGTTGCCCGTGACCACCGAAGAGATGGCCTACCACGTTGCCAGCGTCAAACGCGGCAATCAGGGCGCACTGATTCTGGCGGACCTGCCGTTCATGTCCTACGCCACGGCCGAACAGACCTTCGCCAACAGCGCCATGCTGATGCAGGCGGGGGCGCACATGGTCAAGCTCGAAGGGGCCGCCTGGCTGGCTGATGCCATTCGCCTGCTGGCCGAGCGGGGCATTCCGGTTTGTGCGCACTTGGGGCTGACGCCTCAAGCGGTCAACGTATTGGGCGGTTATAAGGTGCAAGGCCGTCAGGAAGCGCAGGCGCGTCAGATGCGCGCCGATGCGATCACGCTCGAGCAGGCCGGCGCCGCCATGATTTTGCTGGAATGCGTCCCCAGTGAACTGGCCCAGGAAATCACCCATGCGGTCAAGATTCCAGTGATCGGTATCGGCGCGGGTAGCGCCACCGATGGTCAGGTGCTGGTGCTGCACGACATGCTGGGGCTCTCTATCAGCGGTCGAGTGCCAAAATTCGTGAAGAACTTCATGGTCGGCCAGCCGGACATTCCATCTGCCATCGCCGCCTATGTCAGCGCCGTCAAAGACGTCAGTTTCCCCGCTCCAGAACACGGATTCTCGGCATGAACACTGTAAAAACCGTGCGCGAGCTGCGCGCCGCCGTGGCCCGCGCCCGCAGCGAAGGCAAACGTATCGCCCTCGTGCCCACCATGGGCAATCTGCACAGCGGCCACACTGCACTGGTCACCAAAGCGGCTCAACGTGCTGACTTCGTCGTCGCGAGCATTTTCGTCAACCCGTTGCAGTTCGGCCCCAACGAGGATTTGGCCACCTACCCACGCACTTTGGCTGCCGATCAGGAAAAACTCCTGCAGGCCGGTTGCCACTTGCTGTTCACGCCCACGGTGGAAGAAATGTACCCCCACGGCATGGCCGATCAAACCCTCGTGCGCGTCCCCGTAGTCTCTGAAGGCCTGTGCGGCGGAAGTCGCCCAGGGCACTTCGACGGCGTGTCCACCGTCGTCAGCAAGCTGTTCAACATGGCACAGCCGGATATCGCGATCTTCGGGCAGAAAGACTTCCAGCAACTGGCCGTGGTACGTGCCTTGGTGCGAGATTTGAACATGCCGATCCAGATCATCGGCGAACCGACGGTGCGCGCGGCGGACGGCCTGGCGCTGTCGTCGCGCAACGGCTACCTCACCGAAGACGAACGGGCTGCCGCACCGGCGTTGTACCGCGTCATCAAACACATCGCTGACGCACTGAGGGCGGGTGAGCAGAATTACGAGCAGCTTCTGGCCGACGGCAGAAAAGCCCTCGACAGCGCAGGCCTGCGGACCGACTATCTGGAAATCCGCAATGCCGTGACATTGCGCCCCGCCACGCCGGACGATCATGATCGGGTCGTACTGGGGGCGGCGTTTCTGGGCAAGACGCGCTTGATCGACAATCTGCACCTGACCAGTGAACACGGCGCTTAGCCTTGAATAAGGAGCAAGACTGTATTCGCATCTATGCTCACCCCACCGAGCGGCCTTATGAAATTGAAGCCAAGCTGGCCTCGCAGGGCCCCGGGCAATGAACTTAGCCACACCCGCAATGCCATATCGATACTGTTCGCCCACGAAAGGCGAGATCACACTGTGAGAAAAAGTACCGAGCAAAGGGAAAGCAAGGCGCAGACATCGGCGTTGCCGGGGATTAGTCTCTGACGTATTAACCAATTTGTGTCCAAGCCTGGCTTTTCAGTGTCCAAAGGCAGTTCAAGTACAAGGAAACCCGCAGCGATGGCGTACTACCGCACCCCTCATGACGTCACGACCCTGCCCGCCTGGCAGGCGCTCATCGAACACCGCAAAGCGATGCAGAATTTCAGCATGCGCGACGCGTTCAACGAAAACCCGCAACGCTTCGATGAATTCACCCTGAGCAGCAGCGGCCTGTTCCTCGATTACTCGAAAAACCTGATCACTGCCGAGACGCGCAAGCTGCTGGTCGACCTGGCCAATGAAGTCGGCTTGAAGGACGCCATCAAAGCCCAATACGACGGCGAGCTGGTGAACGCCTCCGAAGGCCGGCCCGCTCTGCACACCGCATTGCGCCGACCGGTGGGCGACAAGTTGCAGGTCAATGGCATCAACGTGATGCCCGAAGTGCACAAGGTCCTGAACCAGATGACAGACTTGGTGGGCCGTATTCACGATGGTTTGTGGCGCGGTTACACCGAGAAGCCGATCACCGACGTGGTCAACATCGGCATCGGTGGCTCGTTCCTTGGCCCTGAGCTGGTGTCTGAGGCACTGCTGTCCTACGCCCAGCGCGGCGTTCGCTGCCATTATCTGGCGAATATCGACGGCACTGAACTGCACGAACTGACCAGCAAACTGCGCGCGGAAACCACGCTGTTCATTGTTTCGTCCAAGACCTTCAGCACCCTGGAAACCCTCAAGAACGCCACTGCGGCACGCGCCTGGTACTTGGCTCAGGGCGGCTCGGAGGCTGAGCTGCATCGTCACTTCATCGCGGTGTCCAGCAACAATGCCGCGGCTGTGGCGTTCGGCATTCGCGAAGAAAACATCTTCCCGATGTGGGACTGGGTCGGCGGGCGCTATTCGCTGTGGTCCGCCATTGGCCTGCCTATTGCGCTGGCGATCGGCATGTCCAACTTCAAGGAACTGCTCTCCGGTGCCTACACCATGGATCAGCATTTCCTGAATGCGCCGTTCGAGCAAAACATGCCGGCGCTGTTGGGTCTGCTGGGCGTTTGGTATGGCAACTTCTGGAACGCCCAGAGCCACGCGATCCTGCCGTACGACCATTACCTGCGCAACATCACCAAGCACTTGCAGCAACTGGACATGGAGTCCAACGGCAAGAGCGTTCGACAGGACGGCGTCCCGGTCAAGACGGACACCGGTCCGGTGATTTGGGGCGGCGTCGGCGCCAACGGCCAGCACGCCTACCACCAGTTGCTGCACCAAGGCACGCTACTGATCCCGGCCGATTTCATTGTGCCGATCGTCAGCTTCAACCCGGTGTCCGACCACCACCAGTGGCTGTATGCCAACTGCCTGTCTCAGAGCCAGGCCCTGATGCTGGGCAAGACCCGCGAAGAAGCCGAAGCCGAGTTGCGCGCCAAGGGCATGCCGGAGGATGAAGTGCGTCGGGTCGCCCCGCACAAGGTCATTCCGGGCAATCGTCCGAGCAACACCATCGTCGTCGAACGCATCAGCCCTCGCCGTCTGGGCGCACTGGTGGCGATGTACGAGCACAAGGTGTTCGTACAAAGCGTGGTCTGGGGCACCAACGCCTTCGACCAGTGGGGTGTCGAATTGGGTAAAGAGCTGGGCAAAGGCGTCTACAGTCGCCTGGTTGGCACAGAAGAAACAGCCGCTGAGGATCCCTCGACTCAAGGCCTGATCAATTACTTCCGCGGCCGTCACCGCGGCTGATCGACCTTCGGTGGTGCCCCGAAACCCGCCCCCTCGCAAGAGGCGGCGGGTTTTTTCTGGGCGCGCAAAATATTGCAGGGAGCGGCATGGCGACTTTCCGAGCATGCCGCCACTTATCGAAGCGACAAAGGGCTTAAATTACCACCGTCATTCATGCCACCATGTGCGCCCTTCATTTCTCTGCTCGGGCCTGTGTCCTTTACCGTTTTTCATCAGGCCTCGGCGCGCACACCAACAACAGTGAGGTTCGTACCATGCAAGACGTTGTCATCGTTGCCGCTACCCGTACCGCGGTGGGCAGTTTCCAAGGTTCGCTGGCGACCATTCCTGCGGTTGATCTGGGCGCCGCAGTGATTCGCCAGTTGCTGGCCCAGACCGGCCTGGACCCTGCGCAGGTGGATGAGGTGATCATGGGCCAGGTGCTGACCGCGGGCGCAGGCCAGAACCCTGCGCGTCAGGCGTCGATCAAGGCCGGCCTGCCCTTTGCCGTCCCTGCGATGACCCTGAACAAGGTTTGCGGCTCCGGCCTCAAGGCCTTGCACCTGGCAACGCAGGCCATTCGCTGTGGCGACGCTGACGTCATCATTGCAGGTGGCCAGGAGAGCATGAGCCTGGCGAACTACGTGCTGCCGGGTGCCCGTACCGGCCTGCGCATGGGCCACGCGACAATGGTCGATACCATGATCAGCGACGGCCTGTGGGACGCCTTCAATGACTATCACATGGGCATCACCGCTGAAAATCTCTCGGAGAAGTACGGCATCAGCCGTGAAGCGCAGGACGCCTTCGCGGCGGCATCGCAGCAAAAAGCCGCCGCCGCCATCGAAGCCGGGCGTTTCGTCGATGAGATCACTCCGATTCTGATCCCTCAACGCAAAGGCGATCCCATTGCTTTCGCGACCGATGAGCAACCGCGGGCCGGCACCACGGCCGAGACGCTGGCCAAACTCAAACCGGCCTTCAAGAAAGACGGCACAGTCACCGCGGGTAACGCGTCATCGCTGAACGATGGTGCCGCTGCCGTCATCCTGATGAGCGCTAAAAAGGCTGAAGCGCTGGGCCTGCCGGTACTGGCTCGTATCGCAGCTTATGCGAATGCGGGTGTCGACCCGGCGATCATGGGCATCGGTCCGGTCAGCGCCACCCGCCGCTGCCTCGACAAAGCGGGCTGGTCGCTGGATGAGCTGGACCTGATCGAAGCCAACGAAGCCTTCGCGGCGCAGTCGCTATCGGTCGGCAAGGAGCTGGGCTGGGACATGGGCAAGGTCAACGTCAACGGCGGCGCCATCGCCATCGGCCACCCGATCGGCGCGTCAGGCTGCCGCGTGTTAGTGACCCTGCTGCATGAAATGATCAAGCGCGATGCCAAGAAAGGCCTCGCCACGCTGTGCATCGGCGGTGGGCAGGGCGTGGCGCTCGCGTTGGCGCGCTAACCCCTTCAATGATCATTCCCACGCTCCGCGTGGGAATGATCAGCTCACCCCCCTCCAGGTCATTGACCTCGCCCGTAGGAGCGCGCTTGCCCGCGACAGCGGTGGATCCGCGTCAGCGATGTGTCTGACACACAGCAATCGCGAGCAACCGCGCGCCTACAAATGACCGTGGTCAACCCGGCATCACTGCCATCCGAACCTGCGTACGTAGAAGCCCTTCACCGCCTGCGTCAGCCCCACGTACGCCAGCAGAATCAGCGGCAGAATGACGAAGTACAGCGGTGGCAACGCTTGCAGTTTGAAGTAGTGTGCCAGCGGCCCCATCGGCAGAAAGATCCCGATCGCCATGATCACACCGGTCATCACCATCAACGGCACCGCCGCACGGCTTTGCAGGAACGGGATTTTCGGCGTGCGTATCATGTGCACGATCAACGTCTGGGTCAGCAACCCCACCACAAACCAGCCCGACTGAAACAGGGTTTGATGTTCAGGCGTATTGGCGCCGAACACGTACCACATGACGGCAAAGGTGGTGATGTCGAAGATCGAGCTGATCGGTCCGAAGAACACCATGAAGCGTCCCACATCCGCAGGCTGCCAGCGTTGCGGTTTTTGCAGCAGTTCATCGTCGACGTTATCGAACGGGATGGCGATCTGTGAAATGTCATACAGCAGGTTCTGTACGAGCAGGTGCATCGGCAACATCGGCAGAAACGGAATGAACGCGCTCGCCACCAGCACCGAGAACACATTGCCGAAGTTGGAACTGGCCGTCATCTTGATGTACTTGAGCATGTTGGCGAAGGTGCGACGTCCTTCCAGCACCCCCTCCTCCAGCACCATCAGACTCTTTTCCAACAGAATGATGTCCGCTGCTTCCTTGGCGATGTCCACCGCGCTGTCCACGGAAATGCCGATGTCGGCAGTGCGCAGCGCGGGTGCGTCGTTGATGCCGTCCCCCATGAAACCGACGACATGGCCGTTGGCTTTGAGCAGCCGCACAATGCGCTCCTTATGCGAAGGCGTCAGCTTGGCGAATACGTTGGTGGTTTCCACCGCCACGGCCAGTTCAGCATCGCTCATCCGTTCGACGTCGCCGCCCAACAACAGCCCCTGACGCTCAAGGCCCACTTCACGGCAGATTTTCGCGGTGACGCGTTCGTTGTCGCCGGTCAGCACTTTCACCGCCACACCATGCTCGGCCAACGCCTTCAGCGCAGGCGCGGTGCTTTCTTTCGGTGGATCGAGGAAAGCCACATAACCGATGAGCGTCAGGTCGCTCTCATCGGCCAAGCCATAAGCGTCCCGTCCCGCGGCCATCGAACGAGCCGCGACGGCCACGACGCGCAGCCCTTCTTCGTTGAATCCCGCTGTCACTTGCACAATGCGCTCCAGCAGTTCCGGGGTCAGCGCTTCTTCGATTTCACCATGGCGCACACGATTGCAAACGCCTAACACTTCCTCCAGCGCGCCTTTGCAGATCAGCAAATGAGGCTGACCTTGCTCCTGAACCACCACCGACATCCGCCGACGATTGAAGTCGAACGGCACCTCATCGACCTTGCTGAAGGCAGTGCCCACCTGCAATTCGCGATGGATCTCCACGTGTTCCAGCACGGCCACGTCCAGCAGGTTTTTCAGCCCGGTCTGGTAGTAGCTGTTCAGGTAAGCCATTTCCAGCACGTCGTCAGATTCGTCGCCCCATACATCCACATGACGAGCGAGGAAGATTTTGTCTTGCGTCAACGTTCCGGTCTTGTCGGTGCACAGCACGTCCATCGCGCCGAAGTTCTGAATCGCGTCCAGCCGTTTGACGATGACTTTCTTGCGCGACAGAAACACCGCGCCCTTGGCCAGCGTCGAGGTGACGATCATCGGCAGCATTTCCGGGGTCAGGCCCACAGCGATGGACAACGCAAACAGCAGCGCTTCCATCCAGTCACCCTTGGTGAAGCCGTTGATGAACAGCACCAGCGGTGCCATGACGAACATGAAGCGGATCAGCAGCCAGCTGACTTTGTTGACCCCGGCCTGAAACGAGGTGGGCACTCGATCGGTTGCGCTGACACGTTGGGCCAGGGCGCCGAAATAGGTGTTGTTGCCGGTGGTCAGAATGACTCCGGTCGCCGCACCCGACACCACGTTGGTGCCCATGAACAGGATGTTTTCCAGATCCAGAGGGTTGCCGGTATCGACTTCCTGACGGCGGGCGAACTTCTCTACAGGCAGGGATTCGCCAGTCATTGCGGCCTGACTGACGAACAGATCCTTGGCGCTGAGTACGCGGCAATCGGCGGGAATCATGTCCCCTGCCGACAGCACGATCAGGTCGCCCGGCACCAACTGCCTGATCGGCAGCTCGATCCGCTGCGCCCTGCCGTCTTCACGCCGCAACACGGTCGCGGTGTTGCTGACCATCGCCTTTAGCGCGTCAGCGGCCTGATTGGAGCGGGCTTCCTGCCAGAAACGCAGGAGGGTCGAGAGCACCACCATCGAAAAGATCACGGTCGCGGCTTTCATGTCCTCGGTCAGCCACGAGATAAGGGCCAGGAGGGTCAGCAGCAGGTTGAACGGGTTTTTGTAGCAATGCCACAGATGCACCCACCACGGCAGGGGTTGTTCGTGCTCGACTTCATTGAGCCCGTGCTGTTGACGCAATGCGACGGCCTCGTCTTCACTCAGGCCGTCGTGATTGCTGCCAAGACGGGAGAGCAATTCGGGCACTTTGCTGCTGGCCCCAAGGATCAGGGTTTGCGCCAGGGTTGGCGGCACTTCGCGGCTGACCGTGGCGTCGGTCACGCTGTCGAGCATGGCGCGCCGACGGAAATGCCGGGCGTAGTGGCGGGTCCGCAGAAAGCCTGCGAAGAATTCTTTCAGGAGGGTGAATTTCATCATGGTGTCCCCTGGACTGAAGGGCTACTGCTCATGGAGAGTCAGGAGCACAGCCGAGCGCGCGGTGTGCCGTTCGTAAGGAAACAGCGCACAACGGCCCCCGCACGCCCGGAAAATGGCGCACGTGGGATAAGCGTCAGGGAAAGGACAGGAAAAAACTGGCCTGCCGTTTCTCGCATTTGTCAGCGAGACAACGGCAGTGGAAAGGCTGCGCGTTATCTTGCCGAAGGTTGGCCGGTCATCGATACCGGCTGACGACTGTCACTCGAACAAGTACCCACTGAGGGTCTCCGCATTGGTTGAAAACGGGCGAAGAATACGCCCGGGTTTTGTGAGAGTAAACCGCCATTCCGAGGGCTGCGGAGACTATTGCGCGAGGATTCAGGGAAGGTTCAGGAAGGGGATTTCCTACAGAACATGCCGATATCTTCGGTGACACCCAACTTGTAGGAGCGCGCTTGCCCGCGATTGCATTTATCAGACAAAGCGACGTATCTCTCAGGGCGGCGTCCACCGCAACATCCTGCTGGCCTTGCTGTTAGAATGCCGCGCTTCACCCCTGCCCCAAGGCGTTGCGCATGTCCTCCTTGAATCAGGCGCTCAGCGTCGCCCTCGATCATCGTCACGCCCTGATTGCCGAGCTGCACGCTCAAGGCACCGATTGCTATCGGCTGTTTCATGGCAGTCAAGAAGGCGTGGGCGGGCTGACCATCGACCGCTATGGCCCGCAACTGCTGATGCAGAGTTTCCACAGCCCGCTGGATCGCGACTCGCTGCTGGCCGCCCACGCTGCCATCAACGCCCGTCTGGACCTGGATCTGAAGCTGGTCTACAACGACCGCTCCCAAGGCAACTCGCGTGTCGATCGCACCGACCCCATCTATGAAGCCGAAGACGCAGCTTTGGAAGACATGATCGGGCACGAATGGGGCCTCAAGTATCGGGTTCGCGGGCGCCATGCAGGCCAGGATCCGCTGCTGTTCCTCGACCTGCGCAATGCCCGGGGCTGGGTGAAGGATCACGCCCGCGACAAACGCGTGCTCAACCTCTTCGCCTACACCTGTGGCGTGGGTTTGAGTGCCGCCGCCGGCGGCGCGCGCGAGGTGTGCAACCTGGACTTCGCCGAAGGCAACCTGGCCGTGGGCCGGGAGAACGGTAAACTCAACCCGCACCTGCCCGAGATGCAGTTCGTGCAGTCCGACTATTTCCCTGCGATCCGCCAATGGGCAGGGCTGCCGGTCGCGGCCCGCCGTGGCCAGAAGCTTCCCGCGTATGTACGCCTAGAGCCTCGTCAGTTCGACCTCGTGCTGCTCGACCCTCCGGCCTGGGCCAAGAGCGCGTTCGGCACGGTCGATCTATTGCGCGACTATCAAAGCCTGCTCAAGCCGGCCCTGCTGACGACCGCCGAGGACGGCGTGCTGATCTGTTGCAATAACCTGGCGAAGGTCAACATGGAGGACTGGCGAGACCAAGTGCTGCGTTGCGCGACCAAGATCGGACGGCCAGTCCGCGACTGGCAGGTGCTGACACCTGCCGCCGATTTTCCGTCGTTGGACCAACAGCCCCCGCTCAAGACATTGATCTTGCAGCTTTGACTCAGCGCTGACTAAACGGATTTTTCCCACAAGCGGCGGGGCAATCGACTTCGGAACCAGATTGGCGTGCCATACTCAAAGGCACCTCATGTCGAGAGAGAGTTGGCGACCCGTATGCCCAAAGGATTGAAACGCGCCCTCGCTGCCCTGCTGGCCGCCTTCGCTATTTACAGTTTGCTGGGTTTCTTCATCCTGCCAGGCATCGCGCTGAGGGTGATCAACCAGCAACTGGCGAATTACGCCACCGTCCCCGCCACCCTGACCCGCCTCGAACTCAATCCCTA
Organism: Pseudomonas sp. GD03842; assembly: GCF_029841165.1. Taxonomy (NCBI): domain Bacteria; kingdom Pseudomonadati; phylum Pseudomonadota; class Gammaproteobacteria; order Pseudomonadales; family Pseudomonadaceae; genus Pseudomonas; species Pseudomonas sp. GD03842. The sequence goes on from NZ_JAOCEA010000017.1 coordinate 39,630, forward strand.
TACGCTGGAAGTGACGCTGTGGGGCCTGAACATCGGGACGCCGGGCAAAGAACAGATCGCCTTCGAGAAACTGTACGCCAACCTGCAGATCGACAGCCTGTGGACAAAAGCGCTGCACCTGGCGGCTGTGAAGTTGGACAAGCCCAAGACCGAATTGCTGTTCGCCAAGGACGGCACGCTCAATTTGGCAGGTCTCTTCAAATTGCCGCCCAGCGAGCCTGCCAAACCCGATGAACCGCCAAGCAAGCCGTTTCCGCTGCGCATCGATGACATCAAGCTCGCCGACGGTTATGTGCACTTCGAGGATCGACGCCCCAGCGAGCCCATCGAATTCCTTTACGACGCCCTGAATTTCGAGCTGAAAAACCTCAGCACCCTGCCTGAAGACAACGCCGACATGACCTTGGTGGCCGCGGGTCCCGATGGCGGACAAATCGACTGGGTAGGCCGCGTCAGTCTGATTCCCATCACCTCAGAGGGCACGCTGAAAGTCACCGATGGCAAAATGAAGGTGTGGTGGCCCTACGTGCGCGACGCATTGCCTCTGGTCCTGAAAGATGGCGTGTTGAACCTCGACACGCATTACACACTCAACCTCGCCAAGGAAACCGAACTGCGGCTGGACAAGACGTCTATCAAGGTAGCGCCGTTCGCGATCGACGCCCCGGACGGCCGTCCGCTGGTGCGTTTGAAGAATCTGGAAGTCAGCGAGACCACGGTCGACCTCGCCAAACAGCTGGTCACTGTAGGAAAAATCCGTAGCCAGGGCCTGGAAACCTGGGCCGCACGTGAGAGCGATGGTCAGCTTGACTGGCAGAAGCTTTTCGCCAGCCAACCCTCGAAGAGCGAAAGAAAGAAAGCCGAGGCCGAGAAACAGCAACCTGCCACGGCTTCCGGCGCTGAAACCACCGCCACGAAGGACTCCGCACCCAGCAAACCGTGGCAGGTGCTGCTGCTCGACACCCAGTTGCGCGACTACCGCGTGCACTTGGCTGACAAGGTCCCCAAGGAGCCTGTCGCGCTGGAGGTCGGCCCACTCAACCTGGACCTGAAGCATTTCGACAGCCTCAACACGTCGCCTTTCACCCTCAAGCTCGACACCGGGCTGGGCAAACAGGGCAAGCTGACGGCCGAGGGCGAGGTCAACTTGGCGCCGGTACGCGCCAGACTCGATGTCACCACCCGCGACATCGACCTGCGCGTGGCCCAAGCCTATGTCACCCCGTTCATTCGCCTGGAAGTGCGCAGCGGCATGCTGAACAGCGACCTGGCGGTCGACCTCAAAAGCACCGAGCCCTTGGCCCTGGGTATTACCGGCAAGGCGCAGGTCGATCAACTGCACACGCTGGACACCCTCAAATCTCGCGACTTCGTGAAGTGGCAGCGCCTGAATGTCGACGGCCTGAACTTTCAGTTGGGTGACAGCCTGAGCATCGCCACAATCAACATCGAACAACCCTACGCTCGATTCGTGATTGCCGACGACCGCACCACCAACATCGATGACCTGCTGATCCCGCAGCCCGCGGATGCGCCGAAGGCACCTGCACAGGCAAAAACGACGCCTGCGACCAAACCCATGGGCATCCACATCGGCGAGGTCAACATCAACAATGGCTCGGCCAACTTCGCCGATTTCAGCCTGACCCCGAATTTCGCGACGGCTGTGCAGCAGCTCAACGGTAAGATCGGCACGCTGGACAACCGTCAGGACAAACCAGCACCGGTGGATATCAAGGGCAAGGTCGACCGCTACGCGCCGGTCACCATCAAGGGTGCCCTGAACCCATTCAATCCGCTGGCCAGCCTTGATATCGCGACCAGTTTTCGCCGCGTCGAACTCACCACGCTGACGCCCTACTCCGGAAAATTCGCCGGTTACCGCATCCGCAAAGGCCGGTTGAATCTGGACTTGCATTACCTGATCACGAAAGGCCAGCTCAAGGCCGAAAACAAGGTGGTGGTCGAGCAGTTGCAACTGGGCGAAAAAGTCGACAGCCCGGATGCGGTGAACCTGCCATTGAAACTGGCGGTCGCCCTGCTCAAGGACGTGGATGGCAAGATTTCCATTGAATTGCCCGTGTCTGGCGATCTGAACAACCCTCAGTTCAGTGTGATGCCGATTGTCTGGCAGACGTTGCGCAACCTGGTGGTCAAAGCCGCCGCCGCGCCGTTCAAGTTCATCGGTGGGCTGATCGCCGGGGGTGGCTCGCAAGATCTGGGAACAGTCGCCTTCGCACCAGGCTCGGATGAATTGAGCGGCGACGCGCAGGCCTCGCTCGACAAACTGGCCGCTGCGCTGAAAGAACGTCCGGCGCTGCGTCTGGAAATCGAGGGCACCAGCGCGGAAGCCAGCGACGGTCCGTTGATCGCCCAGCAACGGCTGGAGCGCGAATACCAGAGCACCTACTACAAGATTCTCCAGCGGCGAGGGGACAAAGTCCCCGCGCAGGCGGGCGATCTAAAAGTGCCGGAGGATGAAAAAGCGCCGATGCTGGAAGGGATCTACCGCACGCGCCTCAAACAACAGCCTCCTGCCGAATGGGCAGAGCTGGGCAAGGAAGAACGACAGAACAAACTGCGCGAGGCCGTCCTCAAGTCCTGGAGCTCCAGCGCATTGCTGTTGCGCCAGTTGGGTCAGGCGCGCGCGGGCAGTATCAAGGATTACCTCGTGGACAAAGGGCAGTTGGCCGACGATCGCGTGTACTTCGTCGACACCTCCCTCGGCCAACCGGAACGAGACGGCCGCGTCATCAGCCCCCTGCATCTGGACAGTGAGTAACGCATGCTGAAACCCCTGTTAATGGCGGCCGCGATCGGCTTTACGGTATTGAGCACCACCACGCAGGCCGACACGTTGCGTTGCGGCAGTCAGTTGATCAGCGCGGGCGACCGGATGTTCGAGGTGCAACAGAAGTGCGGACAGCCCATCAGCCAGGACATCGTGGGGTACAAGGAAACCGTCAACCACTTCCGTCAGGTCGATCAAGTGCAGGTCCAAGAGTGGATCTACGGCCCGAATAACGGGATGTATCAATACCTGCGGTTCGAGGGCGGGCGCTTAGTGAGGATCGACAGCAAACGCGGCCGTTGATCCCCTGGCTGGCCGAATGAACCCCCGCCATCAAATATAGATCGCAGCGCCATCTACGTGTAGGAGCACGCCTGCCCGCGATAACGGAGGGTCAGAGTCATCGCGATGTCTGAACTGACGCAATCGCGGGCAAGCGCGCTCCTACGAAAAGCCCTTAGCGTTCGTGCAAGGCCTCGGCGCGGGCCTTGAGCACAGGCTTGAGCAAAATAGGGCAAATAGATCGCGTCGCCATCCACCTGTAGGAGCGCGCTTGCCCGCGATAACGGAGGGTCAGAACCATGGCGATGTCTGAACCGACGCAGTCGCGGGCAAGCGCGCTCCTACAAAAAAGCCGCTTAGCGTTCGTGCAGGGCCTCGGCGCGCTTTGAGTACAGGCTTGGGCAAAAAGAGGGCAAATAGATTGCAGCGCCATCCACGTGTAGGAGCGCGCTTGCCCGCGATAACCGAGGGCCAGAGACATCGCGGTGTCTGAACCGACGCAATCGCGGGCAAGCGCGCTCCTACGAAAAGCCCTTAGCGTTCGTGCAGGGCCTCGGCGCGGGCCTTGAGCACAGGCTTGAGCAGGTAGCTGAGGATGCTCTTCTTGCCGGTGATGATGTCCACCGACGCCACCATGCCGGGGATGATCAACAGCGGATGCTCATCGGTGCCGAGATGGCTGCGCTCGGTCCGCAGCTTGATCACGTAAAAGGTGTTCTTCTTCTCTTCATCCTGGATGGTGTCGGCGCCGATCTGCTCCAGCTTGCCTTTGAGCCCGCCGTAGATGGTGTAGTCGTAGGCCGTGAACTTGATCATCGCTTCCTGACCCGGGTGCAGAAACGCGATGTCCTGCGGGCGGATGCGCGCTTCGACCAGCAAGGTATCGTCCAGCGGCACGATCTCGGCAATGTCGCTGCCTGGCTGGATCACGCCCCCCACGGTGTTCACCAGCATCTGCTTGACGATACCGCGCACCGGCGAGGTCACCATGGTGCGGTTGACTCGGTCTTCCAACCCTTTGGCTGTGGACTGCGCCTTGGCCAGGTTGGTGCGGGCTTCGTTGAGCTGGGTGAGCGCGTCACTGCGGAATTTGCCCTTGGTCTCGTCGATCTTGCGCTGCACTTCGGCAATCGCCGCCTGAGCCCGGGGGATCGCCAAGGTCGTGCCGTCCAGTTGACCGCGCGTCTCGACCTCCGACCGTTTCAGACGCAGGATGTCCACCGGCGAGACCGCGCCCTGCGCAACCAGCGGCTCGGACATGCCGATTTCCTGGCGCAGCAGGTTGAGGCTGTTGCGGTACTGTTCCTGCTTGGAGCCGAACTCGCGCAATTCCTGCTGACGCTGTATCAGTTGCTGCTGCAGCCCGCCGATCTCATCGACCAACTGCTGACGGCGGCTCTGGTACAACGACTCTTCGTTCGCCGCCTGTTTGGGCGCCGACTTGCGCGCGTCGGCACTGATGTTCAGCGGGCGGTCATCCACCTCGGCGCTCAGGCGCTCGACCCGTAGCTCCATGGCCACCCGATCGGCTTCGGTCTCCCCGACGTTGGAGGCAAACCGGGTGTCATCCAGACGGATCAAGGGCGCACCGGCGTCGACGATTTCCCCATCGCGGGCATAGATCTGCGCAACGATGCCGCCTTCCAGGTTCTGGATTTTCTGGATCTTGGTCGAGGGAATCGCCTTGCCTTCGCCCTTGGTCACTTCGTCGATTACCGCGAAGTGGGCCCACAGCACCAAAAACACGAAGAACAGAATGACGCCCCAGATGGTGTAGCGCACGATGCGCGGCACATCATCGAGAAAAGCCTTCTTCACCTCAGGCATCGGTTGCCCTTCAAGGGACGGCGTGCCTTTGAAATAACCGAACAGCCCGCCGCCGGTGTCTTGACCCGATTTAAGCAACACTGATCTGCCCCTTCTTCAATGCGTCCATTACGGCCGCTTTCGGACCGTCGGCAAGGATCTGGCCACGGTCGATCACCAGCAAGCGATCGACCAGAGAGAGCAACGAAGCTCGGTGGGTGACAAGAATCACGGTCTTTTTCTCGACGACAGCTTGCAAGCGCTGTTTCAAACGCTCCTCGCCGGTGTTGTCCATCGCACTGGTCGGCTCGTCCAGCAACAGAATCGGCGGGTTGAGCAGCAGCGCCCGGGCCAACGCCACGTTCTGCCGCTGACCGCCTGACAGGTTCTGACCGCGCTCGCCCACCTGCAACTCGTAACCCTGTGGGTGGAGCCGGGCGAATTCATGTACGCCTGCAAGCTCTGCAGCCTGCAGGACCATTTCATCGTCGACGTAGCGCGCGCCGGACACCAGGTTGTCGCGCAGCGAGCCTGCCAGCAGTTGAATGTCCTGCGCCACGTAGCCAATGTTGTGACGCAACTCGCTGACGTCGATCTGACGAATGTCCACGCCATCGACCAGCAACGAGCCTTCGTCAGGCTGGTAGAGGCCGACCAGCAGCTTGGCCAGCGAGCTCTTGCCCGAGCCGCTACGGCCGATGATGCCGATCTTCTCGCCGGGCCGGACCACCAGGTTGATGTTCTTCAGCGCCAGGTTCTGCTGATTCGGATAGGTGAATTCAACGTTGCGAAACTCCATCGCGCCCTGCAGCACCTGGCGGCTCATCGGACGTTCTTCGAAGTTGCGCTCTTGCGGCAGCTCCATCATCTGGTCCACCGAGACCATGGTGACCTTGGCCTGCTGGTAACGGGTCAGCAGCCCGGACAACTGCGCCAGCGGGCCCAATGCCCGACCGCTCAACATGTAGCAGGCCACCAGCCCGCCCATGCTCAGGTTGCCGTCGATGATCATGTACACGCCGAAGCAGATCATCGCCACGCCCGCCAGTTGCTGAATCAGCAATGTGATGTTCATCGCCAGGCCGGACAGGATCTTGACCCGCAGTTCGAGGCGGCTAAGGGTGCCGATGGTGTGTTCCCAATGGTACTGGCGCTCGCTTTCAGCGTTATTGACCTTGACGGCATCGAGCCCGGAGAGGGTTTCGATCAGGCTCGATTGACGCTCGGCGCCCAACGCCATCGTGCGTTCGAGGGTGGCGGTCAGGGGTTTTTGCAGCAAGTGGCCAATGCCCAGCGCGAGCGGGAACGCGATGATCGGAATCCACACCAGGTGCCCGCCTAGCAGCGCAATCACCAGCAGAATGATCAGAGTGAACGGCAGGTCGATGAGGCTCGTCAGGGTCAGCGAGGTGAGAAAGTCGCGCATGCCCTGAAATTCGTGGATGTTCTGCGCGTAGCTGCCGACCCTGGCGGGACGGAACTTCATCGCCATGCCGACGATGCGCTCGAACAGCGTCGCGGAAATGATCAGGTCAGTCTTTTTGCCCGCCAGATCAAGGCACAGGCTGCGCAGGCCTTTGAGTACCAGGTCGAACAAATACGCGCCGACGATACCGGCGGCCAGCACCCATAAGGTGGAAGTGGCCTGGTTGGGCACGACTCGGTCATACACGTTCATGACGAACAGTGGGGCCGCAATCGCAATCAGGTTGATGACGAAACTGGCAGCGATCGCGTCGGCGTAAAGCCAGCGCGACAGCTTGAGGGTGTCTTTGAACCAGGAGCGCGCCCGCGGAATGATCGAGCCGCGGGTTGCGTCAAATTTATGCTGCGGCTGTGCGAAAAACACCTTGCCGCTGTAATCCTTGGCCAACGCTTCGCGCTCGACGTGCACTTCGCCGCCGTCGCTTTCGCTGATCAGCAGCCGTGCAACGTCGTCGTTCCAGCCCAGAAGCACCGCGCACCGCCCTTCCTTCAACAGCAGCATGGCCGGGAGTGCGATGGCGGGAATCTGATCCAGTCGGCGTACCAGCAAACGACCTTGCAAGCCGGCGCGAGCGGCTGCGCGAGGCAGCAGATCGGGGGTGAAACGCTGATCCGGCAGCGGCAGGCCCGTGCTCAGCATCGCACGGCTCGCCGGTTTGTGATGCAGGGCGCAGAGTGTCAGCAAGCCGTCCAGCAGGGGATCGTCATGCTGGCTGCGGGGATCATGACCTAATTGAACCGAAGGTAATTCCAAATCCACGCTGACACTCTCTTTCTTTAGCGGTTAAAAGCACCTGGCTCCTGACGGAAGCGGAAAGCGTCAAGAATCAGTTCATCCCCGGCAGTTTGACCGACGGCTTTATATCATTCTGCACAACCGATGCCAGCGGCGCGACGACGCCCTGACTTTTCAGCAAGGTGCCGATGTCCGCCTGAATGCGGTACTGGGTATAGGTTTTCAGGCTTTGCAGCTGCACCAGGCGCTGTTGAGCCGTGAACAGTTCGTTCTCACTGTCGAGAAGGTCGAGCAGGGTACGCTCTCCCAGGCTGAATTGCTGCTGATACGACGTGCGGACACTGGTGGCGCGATCGACGTACTGCTGGGCGATCGGAACTTGCTGGGACGCGTTGTTGTAGGCGTTCCAGGCCAGGCCCAGTTCTTCGTTCAATTGACGCAGGGCGTTGTTACGGATGTCCAGCGCCTGGGAAGCCAGGTACGACTTGGACGTCAGGTCGGCCTTGTTGCTGCCACCGGCATACAGGTTGAACTGCATGCGCACCATCGCTTCCCAGCCGTTGTTGTGACCCTCGTCACCCCCGACGTTGTTGTCGGCGTTGCGGCCCAGGTCCAGATCGAAACGCGGCGAGAATGTCGACTTGGCGGCGGCGTATTGTTTCTCCGCCGCAGCAATGTCAGCCTCGGCCGAACGCAGTACCGGGCTGTTGTCGAGCATTTGCTGGCGCGCTTCCTGAAGATCGGCCGGCATCATGGCGAACGGTGCAGGCTTTTCCAGTTGGTCCGGCAGTTGGCCGATGGCGCTCAGGTAGTTGGTCTGGGCGTCGGCCAGGTTGGTCTGTTCGGTGATCAGGTTGTTCTGAGCCTGTGCCAGACGGGCGTCGGCCTGATCCATGTCGGCCATGCGACCAACGCCACGGCTGGTGCGCAGTTTGATCTGGTCGTAGATACGTTCGTGGCTCTTCAGGTTTTCTTCAGCCAGACGCACCATTTCGCGCTGCGTCAAAACATCGATATATACCTGGGCAACTGTCAGCGCAGTGCGCTCGGAAGTATTCAACAAAGAGTACGCCCGAGAATTGGCGGTGGCTTGTTGACGCCCAACTTCATTACTTGTTGCGAAACCGTCAAACAGCATCTGACGCAAACGAATAGCAGACTCACCGCGGTTCAGTGTTTGCCAGTGGTCACCATTGTTCTGAGCTCGGGTAGTCGGCGTATCCGAACCCGCACGGCCATATCCCGCCGTCACGTCGACGCGTGGCAGGTAACCGCCCTTCGCTGCACGAACCGCGTAGTCCTGCGCAATACGGGCGTTGACGCCTGCCTGAACCTCGGGATGCACTTCCATGGCCTTCTGCATCGCTTCTGGCAAGGTTTGTGCCTGCACGAAGCCAGCCGAGAGGATGAAGGGTACAGCAGTGAGAATTTGCTTACGCATGTTGGTTACTTCCCGGGAACGTACTTGTTCGAAAACGCAGCAGTCACTGCTGCACTGCAAGAGAGACTTTGTGTAAGAGATCGGCTAAGCCAGGCTGTTCTGAAGGGTCTCTGGGAGCGAACAACAGAAATACGCGATCTCAGAAAATATCAATGTGACATTACGGACGCGATTGTTTAGGATGTCGCGTAATAGGTCAATACTTTGGCACAAACTTAATCATCAAGCCGACACTGACTGAAAATAAATTGACGCCAAATAACTAACAATAAACAAATCAGTTAGTTAGTTGCCCGGTGTCAAAGTTTTGATAGTTGAATTACAGATCAATGAAGCGCCGCCCCTGATGCCCGGTCGGTCAGAACAGATACCTACAGAACGGTAAGCACGGAGAGTCACCCCCATGAGCAGTGTTGTTGCCATCGTCAAAAGCATTGTTGGCCAAGTTGTCGCAGTCTCCCCGGAAGGGATTCGCCGTGTACTGATCGAAGGTGACCGGCTGCTGGCCGGGGAACAAGTGCTCACCGGGCCAGAAGGCGCCGTCACACTGCAATTGCCGGATGGCCGTCAGCTGGACATGGGCCGTGACAGCCAGTGGAGCGCTGACACCCCGGCATCCACCACCAACGTTGCCGAGGCCGCCGCTCAGACCGCGCCATCGGTTGCCGAACTGCAACAAGCCATCGCCGCGGGCGCGGACCCGACTCAGGATCTGGAAGCCACCGCAGCCGGCCAGACCACTGGCACATCCTCCGATGGCGGAAACGCGGGCGGCGGTCACAGCGTGGTGATGCTGACCGAAACGGCTGGCGTGGTGAACCCGAACATTGGTTTCAACACCGCAGGCCTGGACAGCAGCGCGGCAGCCGGCACTCGGCAAGACGCGGCAGTTCCACAGCGCGACTCAACGCTGACGCTGAGCGCGACATCGACCATCACCGAAACGGGCGGCGCGTTGGTCTACACCGCCACCGTCACGCAGGCGCCACTCAGCGACCTGACCATTACCCTGTCGAACGGCGCGACCATCGTCATCGCGGCGGGCCAGACCTCGGGCAACGTGGTTGTTCAGGTTCCAAACGGCAACACGCCGTACATCGACCCACACGACATCAGCACCACCATTACCGGCACTTCTGGCGGGGCGGGCCTGGTCCTGACGACCAACCCGGCTCCTGCGGTGACCACGGTCACCGACACCATCGACACCACCACCGTCAGCCTGGCCGCCGGCAGCGCCACCACCGCTGAAGGCACTTCGATCACCTACACCGCCACGCTGACCAACCCGGCGCAGACGCCAGTGACCGTCACCCTGTCGGACGGTTCGACCATCACCATCCGTGCTGGCGAGTCCAGCGGTTCGGTCGTGGTTGCGGCACCCGCCAACGACGTCTACAACTCGGCCACCACCGTCAGCACCACGATCACCGGCGCCACCGGGGGCAATTTCGAGAACCTGGTCGCCAACCCGACTCCGGCCGTTGTGCAGATCACCGATACGCCAGACACCACCACCGTCAGCCTGGCCGCCGGTAGCGCCACCACCGCTGAAGGCACCTCGATTACCTACACCGCCACGTTGACCAACCCGGCGCAAACGCCAGTCACCGTCACCCTGTCGGACGGTTCGACGATCACCATCCGCGCTGGCGAGTCCAGCGGTTCGGTCGTGGTTGCGGCACCCGCCAACGACGTCTACAACTCGGCCACCACCGTCAGCACCACGATCACCGGCGCCACCGGCGGCAATTTCGAAAACCTGGTCGCCAACCCGACCCCGGCCGTTGTGCAGATCACCGACACCATCGACACCACCACCGCCTCCATCACTGGCACTGCCCAGGTCACCGAGGGTCAGGCGGCGACTTACACCATCGCGCTGAGCAATCCGGCTCAAACCGAAGTCACCGTCAACCTGACCTACAGCGGCACCGCTGCCAACGGCACCGATTACACCCAAGTGGTGAGCGTCAAGATTCCGGCAGGCTCCAGCAGCGTCACCTTCGACCTGGCCACTATCAACGACACCCTTCCAGAAGGCGTCGAGAACGTCACCGTTTCGATCGGCGGGATCACGGGCGGCAATTTCGAAAACGTCGTCGTCAGCGCCACCAACGGCAGCGTCACCACGACCATCATCGACAACGATGCGCTGCCCGTGGTTGACATGAACGGCGGCGCAAACGGCACCAATAGCGAAGCCACCTTCACCGAAGGCCAAACTGGCGTTCAGATCGCCCCGAACATCAACGTCACCGACGTCGACAGCCCGACCCTGCAAGGCGCCAAAGTCACCCTGAGCAATGCGCAGGCGGGCGACAGCCTGGCGGTCGGCAGCCCGAATCCGGCCATCACCGTTACCACCGCCATCGTCAATGGCCAGATCGTCCTGACCCTGACCGGTAACGCCACCGCTGCGCAGTACGAAGCTGTGATCAAGTCGATCACCTTCAGCAACAGCAGCGAGAACCCGAGCGTTGTCGACCGAACCATCAACGTGACGGTCAACGACGGTCAGAATGACTCGGTACCAGTGAGCAGCACCGTTCACGTGGTGGCCGTCAACGATGCGCCCGTCGTGTCCTTCGATAGCCCGACCTACACCGAAAACGGCGCGCCTCAGGCGCTGGTCGACAACCTGAAAATCACTGACGTCGACGGTGATACGCTCAGCGGCGCGAAGATCACGCTGACCGGCATTCAGGCCGAAGACCTGATCGTCTCCCAGTACTACAAGGGCGGCACCGCAGGCACAACCGACCTGGGCATCAGCTACACGCTGAGCAACACGCCGGATGGCGCCATCGTCATCACGCTGAGCGGCAACGCTTCGATCGCTGACTACACCACGCTCATCAACTCGATCACCTACGCCAACAACAGTGACGACCCGAGCGTCGCGCCACGCGGCGTGAAGATCGAAGTGACTGACGTCGATGCCCACGGCACCAACAACCAGACCGGCGCCCACAGTGGCGAAATCGACGTCATTGCCGTCAACGACGCGCCCGTCGTCGCGCCGACCACCGGTTCGGGGAATGAAGACGGCATCATCGAAATCAAGCTGACTGGCAGCGATGTCGACGGCACCATCGCGCACTTCAACCTGGTGGACATGGCCGCGCACGGCAAATTCTACGCCGACGCAGCAGGTACTCAGGAGCTGACCAGCGCCAGCGACATCGCAGCCGCCAACAACAGCGCGACCATCTACTTCAAGCCTGACAAGGACTGGAGCGGCGACACCCGCTTCAGCTACACCGCCACCGACAATCAGGGTCTGCCAGCGGCCACACCCGCCACGGGCAGCATCACCATTGCACCGGTGACGGACACGCCGTTCCTGGCACTGATCGTCGACAAGACCGTTGCCTCGCTGAGCGTCAACGGCGCCACGACCGGCGTCATCGGCGATATCGGCAGCGGCACGTGGCACACCGACAACAGCGGCGGCACCGTGGAAATCGGCGCGCCGGGCACCTACGGCGTCGGCTCCGACCCGCGTAACTCGCAGGTGATCGAGCTGGAACGCGACAGCGGCGACCCGAGCAACCTGTACACCAACATCGACGTCAAAGACGGCGCGACCTATCAGATTTCGGTCGATTATTCGCCCCGTGACATCGCGCTGGGCAACTCGGCCATCAATGTCTACTGGGGTAACACGCTGATCGGCACGCTGAATGCGAGCCAGACCGGCATGCACACCTACACCTTCGAGGTGCCTGTCACTGCGGACGGGACTGCCAAGCTGGAGTTCAAGGCGGTAGACAGCAACTCCGTGGGCGGCGTGATCAACAACATCAGCGTCACCGAGCATTTGAACAGCGGGCTTGAAGACCACGCCATTCTGCTGTCGACCATTCAGGCGAAGACGACCGACATCGACGGTTCCGAAACCCTGACCCTGGCTCTGAAAGGCTTGCCCGTTGGCTCAACCCTGAGTGACGGCGTCAACACCTTCACCGCGACCGCGGGCAACACGTCGACCGACATCACCAACTGGAACCTGAGCAATCTCAAGTTCACCGCGCCGTCGAATGTCAGCGGCGACATCCAGTTGACCGTGACCGCGACCGCACAGGACGGCAATGCCGCCCCGGCCATCTCGGAGCAGAGCTTCCTCGTCCACGTCGAAGCGGTTGCCGATGCCCCGACGCTGACCGTCACGTCGGCCACAGGCCCCGAGGACTCGGCCATTCAGCTGACCATCGCTCCGGCGCTGGTCGACACCGACGGTTCCGAAACACTGACCACCACCGTTTCAGGCATCCCGCTGGGCGCCGTCCTGACCGATGGCACTCACAGCTACACCTCGATCCCAGGTGGCGACGGGGCTGTCATCATCAATGGCTGGGACCTGTCCAAGCTGACCCTCACGCCGCCGAAAGACTTCAACGGCCAAATCAATCTGGTGGTGACCGCGACCTCGACCGAGGCCAGCAATGGCCAGACCGCGACCACCACTCAGCCGCTGCCTGTCACTGTCACGCCGGTCAACGACGCTCCGGTCCTGGATCTGAACTCCACCGATGGCGCGACCGAAACCGGCTATACCCTGAGCTACACCGAGAACGGCAATGGCATCAGCATCGCAGGCAAGAATGTCTCGATCACCGATGTCGACAACGCCACGATCAAGAGCGCAACGGTCGTCCTGAGCAACGCGCAAGCCGGCGACGTGCTGGCCGCCAACAGCAAATTCGGCATCTCCGTGCAGATCGTCAACGGCACCGATGCCAACGGCAACAAGACGATCACCGTCAACTTGACTGGCGAGGCGACCAAAGCCCAGTACGAGGCGATGATCGAGTCGATCACCTACCGCAACACCAGCGATAACCCGAGCACCGTGGATCGCCAGGTCACTGTGCAGGTGAACGACGGCCAGTCGGAGAACAACCTCTCCAACGTCGCGACCAGCACCATCAAGGTGACGGCCGTGAACGATGCGCCGACCGTGGACATGCACGGCTTTGGCAACATCTCGTTCGCCGCGCCGTACATTGAAAACGCAGCGCCGGTCAAACTGATGTCGGGCATTACGCTCAACGATCCGGACAGTCCGAACCTGCAGAGCGCCAAAGTCTCCATCACCAACGCCAAGCCAGGCGACGCGCTGGCTTTCGACACCGGCAACACGGGCATCGTGGTCACCACGCAGACCGTCAATGGCCAGTTGGTCTACACCCTGACCGGCAGCGCCACCCAAGCTCAGTACGAAGCGGTGCTCAAGTCCGCGACCTTCGTCAGCACGGGTGAAGACCCGGTTGGCGGCATTCGCCTGATCAGCGTGACCGTCAACGACGGCGAGTTGAATTCGTCGGCAGGCACGGCCGTCGTCACCGTCATCCCGGTCAACGACGCCCCGTTCATCGACCTGGGCAACGGTTCGGCGGGTTACACCGCCGACTACACCGAAAACCAGCAAGGCGTCAGCATCGCGGGCAAAGTCAGCATCACCGACCCGGATGACGCGCGCGTGCAGAGCGCAACCGTCACTCTGAACAACGCCCAAAAAGGCGATGTGCTGTCGATCGCCGACCAGTTCGGCCTGACCGTGAAGATCGACAACGACCTCGCGCAGAACAAGATCACCGTCACCCTGACCGGCAGCGCAAGTGCCGAGACTTATCAGAAAGCCATCGCGGCCATCACTTACAGCAACACCAGCGATGACCCGAGCACGGTACCGCGCAACATCACTGTGACCGTCAGCGACGGACACCTGATCAACGGAACGTCGAACACCACGACCTCGACCATCAACGTCATCGCGGTCAACGATGCGCCGCAAGTCGGCTTCAGCAACAACACGTACACCGAGAACGGCGAGCCGGTTGCCATCGCTAAAGATGTACAACTGAGCGATGTCGACAACTCGACCTTGCAAGGCGCGACCATCACGCTGACCCACCTGCAAGCGACCGACATCTTCGGTTCGAACCTGGCCAACGCCGACGGCACCACGTCGATTCCGGGCGTGACCTACACCGTTCAGGGTTCGGCGGCCAACGGCACGCTGGTCATCACCCTGACCGGCCAGGCCAGCGTGGCTGACTATCAGGCGCTGATCCAGTCGATCAAATTCGCGACCCCTGAAGACAACCCGAACGTCACGCCGCGTGGCGTTGAAATCAGCGTGACCGACACCGGCCTGAAAGGCGACGGCGTGGGCGCGGAAATGTCGGTAGTGGCGAAGGGCGAAATCGCCATCGATGCGAAGAACGATGCACCTGTCGTCAACTTCGGCAGCGTCGAGTACACCGAAAACGGCGCAGCGACGCCTCTGGTGAAGGACGTCACCGTCACTGACGTCGACAGCACCGAACTGAGCGGCGCAAAGATCACCCTGACCGGCTTCCTCGCCGAAGACGTGATCGTTTCCAAGTACTACAAGGGCGGAACCGAAGGCACCACCGATCTGGGTATCAGCTACAAGCTGAGTAACGACAGCAACGGCAACATTGTCATCGAGCTGTCCGGCAAAGCGTCGATCGATACCTATAAAGAGCTGATCAACTCGATCACCTATCAAAACAGCAGCGAAAACCCGAGCACCGCCACCCGCGGGGTGAGTGTGGCGGTCACCGATGTCGACGCTCACGGCACCGACAACCAGACCGTGGTCCACAACAGCCAGGTGACGGTCATCCCGGTCAACGACGCACCCGTCATCGGCCATACAGGCACCGGTACCGAGTTTGGCAACACCTGGAACGAATCTCTGGCTGACGGCACGCCGTCGGGCAGTGGCAAAGGTCCTGGCAAGATCGCGCGTGACTTCACCCTGAGTGATTCGGACAGCGCCACCATGAAGTCGGCGACCATCACCCTGACCAACTATCACGATGGCGACATCCTGAATGTGGTCAAGAGCGCAGGCCTGACCTACACCGTTAGCGATGTGGTCAACGCTCAGGGCGTGGTGACCGGCAAAACCATCACGTTCGGGCCAGGCACCCCTGCGCAGTACCAGACGGCAATCCAGTCGATTACCTTCGACAGCTCGTCGCATAACCCGAGCACTGAAAACCGCATCATCAACATCACCATCGATGACGGCGGCGATGTGAACAACATCGCGACGACGGTTTCGACCATCCGGATCACCACCGTCAACGATGCGCCGACCGTGGGCACCGACAAGGTCACCTTCACCGAGAACGACAACGCCGTTTCGGTGGTGAAGAACCTGCAACTGAACGATCTGGACAACACCACCCTCAGCAAGGCCGTGGTCAGTGTCAGCGACATGAAGGCTGGCGAGCTGCTGACCTTCACCGGCACCAAGCCTGACGGCGTCACTGTGACCGAAGTGAAGAACGCGGCGGGCCAGGTTACCGGCTTTACCCTTTCCGGCATCGCTACCATCGAGCAGTACAAGGCGCTGATCGAATCGATCAAGTTCCAGGCACCGGGCGACAACCCGACCGAGGGCACACGTGGCGTCGACATTACCGTCACCGACTCCGGCGCCAAAGGTAACGGCGTGAACGGCAAGGAGTCGTTCCTGGCCCACGGGGAAATCTCCGTGGTTGCGGTCAACGATGCACCGACGGCCACTGGCGGCAGCAGCACTGGTGACGAAGACACCACCCAGACCCTGCACTGGAGCAACTTCGGCGTTTCCGACGTCGACTCTCCCGCCAGCTCGCTGGGCGTGGTCATCACCGGCCTGCCAGCCAACGGCACCTTGCTGCTCAATGGCCTGGCCGTTGCGCAAGGCCAGTTGATCAGCAAGGCCGACATCGACGGCGACAAGCTGACCTTCAAGCCTGCCGACGACGCCAACGGCAATAACTACGCGACCATCGGCTTCCAGCCGAGCGACGGCGGCGCGAGCCTGGGCAATGCGTCCAGCGTGGTGATCAACGTCACTCCGGTCAACGATGCACCGACGGCCAATGCCGCTCAGGGCAGCGGCAATGAAGACGACGGGCAGACCAACCCAGGCATCGCCATCACCCTCAGCGGCAGCGATGTAGACGGTCAGATCGACCACTTCAACTTGGTCGATCTGGGTGCGCACGGCACGTTCTATGCCGATGCAGCCCACACGATCGCCATCAACACCAGCACGGATATCCCCGCCTCCGCCAACAGCGCGACCATCTACTTCGTACCCGACGCGGACTGGAGCGGCACCAACGACTTCACCTACAAAGCCGTGGACAATGGCCTGTCCGGTAAGGACGTGTTGAGTTCGCCTGTCGTGAATGGCAGCGTTACCGTGAATCCGGTCACCGATATCCCATCGCTGACCATGGATGGCGGTTTCAGCCGTGGCATCGACTTCCAAGGGTCCGGGACCGGCACCAACGTCGCTGTCGGGCAGTTCAGCGGCGGCGTATGGCACACCGATAACGCCGGCAATGCGGTGGAAATCAACACCGCCGGCACCTATGGCGTGAACGACCCGAAACAGGCGTCTGGTAACCACGTCATCGAGCTTGAGCGCAACCCTGGCGACGCCAGCAACCTGTGGACCGAATTCTCGGCCAAGGCCGGCCAGACCTACACCGTGACCGTCGATTATTCGCCACGGGCCGGTGCACTGGACAATTCGACGATCAACGTCTTCTGGGGTACGACCCTGATCGGCACGCTGAACGCCAACGAAGTGGGCCTCAAGACTTACGCTTTCCAGGTTCCGGTCACCGCGGACGGCACTGCGCACTTGGAATTCAAAGCCGCGGACAGCAACTCCACCGGCGGCATTCTGGACAACATTTCGGTGATCCAGAACGTCAACACGGGTTATGAAGATCAACCTATCCTGCTGTCACCGATTCACGCCGCCAGCACCGACCGCGATGGTTCGGAAAGCCTGACCCTGACGCTCGGCGGTCTGCCGAAAGGTTCGGTCATTACCGATGGCAATCCGAATCACGTCTTCACCGCCGGCGATAACAACGCCTCGGTGGATGTCAGCGACTGGAACCTGAGCGGCCTGAAATTCCAGGCACCGCTGAACTACAGTGGCACCGTTGGGCTGGAACTGACAGCCACCGCCAAAGATGGCGCCGCAGCGCCTGAGAGCACGTCGCTGAAATTCGACGTAACGGTCATCGCAGTCGCGGACGCCCCGACCCTGACCGTGCATACCGATGGCGGCAACGAAGACAGCGCCATCAAGCTGGACATCGCAGGGGCGCTGGTCGACACCGACGGTTCGGAAACCCTGACTCTGACGGTGGCGGGTATTCCGCTGGGCGCAGTGGTGACCGATGGTCACAACAGCTACACCTCGATTCCGGGCGGCGATGGCGCTGTCATCGTCACGGGCTGGGACCTGAACAACCTGACGATCACACCGCCCAAGGACGCGACGGCGCCTATTCAGCTGAGCATCATCGCCACGGCGACTGAATCGAGCAACGGCAACCACGCTTCCACGACGCTGCCGCTGACAGTCAATGTCACTCCGGTCAACGACGCTCCGACCGCCACCGGCGGCAGCAGCACCGGGGACGAGGACACCACCCAGACCCTGCACTGGAGCAACTTCGGTGTTTCCGACATCGACTCTCCCGCCAGCTCGCTGGGCGTGGTCATCACCGGCCTGCCAGCCAACGGCACCCTGCTGCTCAATGGCGTGGCCGTTGCGCAAGGCCAGTTGATCAGCAAGGCCGACATCGACGGCGACAAGCTGACCTTCAAGCCTGCCGACGATGCCAACGGCAACAACTACGCGACCATTGGCTTCCAGCCGAGCGACGGCGACGCGACCCTGGGCAATGCGTCCAGCGTCGTGATCAACGTCACTCCGGTCAACGATGCGCCGACGGTCACGCCAGTCACGCTGACCCCGACCAACGAAGACACCGCGATCACCTTCACCAAAGATCAGTTGCTGGCGGGCGCGAAGGATGTGGATGGCGACAACCTCTCGGTCGTCAATGTGACCGTGCCCGCTTCGCAAGGCACGCTGGTACAGAACAGCGACGGCACCTACACCTTCACGCCGAAACCAGACTGGAACGGCACCGCCAACATCAGCTTCGGCGTAAGCGACGGCACCGTCACCGTGCCAAACACCGCTAACCTGGTGGTCAACCCAGTCAACGATGCCCCGACCGCCACCGGCGGCAGCAGCACCGGGGACGAAGACACCACCCAGACCCTGCACTGGAGCAACTTCGGTGTTTCCGACATCGACTCTCCCGCCAGCTCGCTGGGCGTGGTCATTACCGGTCTGCCAGCCAATGGCACCCTGCTGCTCAATGGCGTGGCCGTTGCGCAAGGCCAACTGGTCAGCAAAGCCGACATCGACGGTGACAAGCTGACCTTCAAGCCTGCCGACGATGCCAACGGCAACAACTACGCGACCATCGGCTTCCAGCCGAGCGATGGTGGCGCGACCCTGGGCAATGCGTCCAGCGTTGTGATCAACGTCACTCCGGTCAACGATGCGCCGATTGCCGCCAACGACATCGGCCAGCCGGTCATCGGCAGCCTGCAGGGTAACTACTACGGCTACAAACAAGGCAGCGGCGCGGGCAATGATGGTCCGAACCTGAGCAGCATCAAGCAGGCGCTGGACTTCATCGCCACGCACAAGGCCGACGCGACCTTCAACGCCAGCACCCTGAACTACGGCGGCTCGTTCGGCAACGGCCTGGGGAATGCCGGAAACCTGGCGACCTTCCTGGGCAACGACAAGGGCTCGTTGGTGTACACCAACGGCACCGCGCAAACCACCACGAGTGACGCCATCGTCGAACTGGCGGGCAAAGTCACCATGGCGGCAGGCAACTACTCGCTGAAGATCACCGCGGACGATGGCTACCTTGTTCTGATCGACGGCAAACAAGTGGCTGCCTATGACGCCAACCAGTCGCCCACGGCCCGTACGACGCCGTTCTCGCTGGCAACCGGCGGCGAGCACAGCATCCAGATCGTTTATTGGGACCAGGGCGGTCAGGCGCAGTTGAAAGTCGAAGTGGCCACGGTCACTGGCAACGTGACCGGCGCCTACAGCGTGCTGGGCACCAACCCAGCCATTGCCCTGGCGCATGACACCCTGACCACCCTCGAAGACCAGCCATTGGTCATCAAGGCGGCGACCCTGCTGGCCAACGACAAAGACGTCGACGGCGACGCGTTGACCATCAACTCGTTGCAAGGCCACGATCCGAAAACGCCATCCAGCGTCACCGACGCGTCTGGCAAAGTGGTCGGCTCGGTGGTCATGGATGCCGCGGGTAACGTGGTCTTCACTCCGGCCAAAGACATCAACGGTCCGGTGACTTTCACCTACACCGTCACGGATGGGCATGCGACTTCCAATACCGCCACCGTCACGGTCAATGTGACCGCCGTTAACGATGCGCCTGTTGCATCGGCCAGCACCGGTGCGGGCAAGGAAGACACGACCCTCACAGGCCAATTGCAGGCCAGCGATGTCGATACCGGCGATGTGCTGACGTACTCCGTTGCCAGCAGCAGTCAGCCAGCAGGTTTCAGCCTGAACGCCGCCACGGGCCAATGGACCCTGGACGCCAGCAACGCGGCTTACCAGCACCTGGCGGCCGGTCAGACCACCACCTTGAACGTGCCGTTTACCGTCACTGACAAGGCGGGCGCGACCAGCACATCCACCCTGACCATCACTGTGACCGGCACCAATGATGCACCGGTCGCACAAGCCAGCACCGGCAAGGGCGTGGAAGACACCACGACCACCGGTCAGCTGCAAGGCACCGATGTCGATGACAACGACGTACTGAAATTCGCCGTCGAGGACGCCGACAAGCCAGCCGGTTTCACTGTCGACGATTCCGGCAAGTGGACGCTGGATGCCAGCAATGCGGCGTACCAGCATCTGGCGGCCGGTCAGACCACCACCTTGAACGTGCCGTTTACCGTCACCGACAAGGCGGGCGCGACCAGCACATCCACCCTGACCATCACTGTGACCGGCACCAACGATGCACCGGTGGCCCAAGCCAGCACCGGCAAGGGCGTGGAAGACACCACGACCACCGGTCAGCTGCAAGGCACCGATGTCGATGACAACGATGTACTGAAATTCGCCGTCAAGGACGCCGACAAGCCAGCCGGTTTCACTGTCGACGATTCCGGCAAGTGGACGCTGGATGCCAGCAATGCGGCGTACCAGCATCTGGCTGCCGGTCAGACCACCACCTTGAGCGTGCCGTTTACCGTCACCGACAAGGCCGGCGCGACCAGCACCTCGACCCTGACCATCACTGTGACCGGCACCAATGATGCGCCGGTGGCGAAACCGACCACGGCGACCGTCGATGAAGACAAGTCTGTCAGTGGCCAACTGCAAGCCAGCGATGTCGACGACAATGATGTCCTGACTTACACCGTCGCCGATGCCAACAAGCCTGCCGGTTTCACGCTCGACAGCGCGACCGGCCAATGGACCCTGGACGCCAGCGACCCGGCCTATCAGCACCTGGCTGCGGGCCAGACCACCGTCATCACCGTACCGTTCACGGTCACCGACAAATCGGGCGCTACCAGCACCTCGAGCGTCGCCATCACTGTGACCGGCACCAATGATGCGCCGGTGGCGGTCAATGACGGCCCGGCGTTGGTGGTGAGCAGCCTGCAAGGCAACTACTACGGTTATAAAGAAGGCGTCGACGGCGGCAACCTTGCCAGCATCAAGCAGGCACTGGACTTCATCGGTGCGCACACAGCCGATGCCACCTTCAATGCGACCACCCTCAACTATGGCGGCGGCGGTGTGTTCAGCAATGACTTGGGCCACGCCGGGAATCTTGAATCCTTCCTGGGCGCGGACAAAGCTTCGCTGGTTTACGCCACGGGCACTTCGCAAGCCACCACGTCCGACGCCATCGTCGAGCTGACAGGCAACATCAAGGCCGACGCGGGTACGTACTCGTTGAAGGTGACCGCGGACGACGGCTACATCGTGCTCATCGACGGCAAGCAGGTGCTTGCCGTGGATCAGAACCAGTCCTCCAGCTCGAAGGCTGTGAACGTCACACTCGACACGTCGGGCGATCACAGCATTCAGATCGTGTACTGGGATCAGGGCGGCTACGCGCAGTTGAAAGTCGAAGTGGCACCTGTCACTGCAAACGGCATCGGTGACTACACCGTGCTGAGCAGCAGCACTGCCGCCATGACGCACACCACGCTGACGACGCTCGAAGATCAGCCACTGCTGATCAAGGCCGCTACCCTGTTGGGCAACGACTACGATGCCGACGGCGACAAACTGAGCATCACCAGCGACCTGCACAGCAGCAACGGCACGCTCAGCCTGACCCCGGCCGGTGACGTGGTGTTCACGCCGAACGCGAATTTCAACGGCACGGCGACGTTCACCTACACCGTGACCGACGGCAACCTGACGTCCAATACGGCGACCGTGACGGTCAATGTCGTGGCGGTCAACGATGCCCCTGTCGCGACGGCGAGCACAGGCGCCGGCATGGAAGACACGGTGATCAGCGGTCAACTGCAGGGCAGCGACGTGGATGCAGGCGACACCCTGACCTACTCCGTTGCCAACAGCAGCCAACCGGCGGGCTTTACTCTGGACAGCAGCACGGGCCAGTGGACGCTCAACGCTGGCGACGCGGCTTACCAGCACCTGGCAGCCGGGCAGACCACCACCTTGAACGTGCCTTTCACCGTGACCGACAAAGCAGGCGCAACCAGCACCTCGGTGCTGACCGTCACCGTGACCGGCACCAACGATGCACCGGTGGCCAAAGCCAGCATCGGCTCCGGCAGCGAAGACACCACGCTCAGTGGTCAACTGCAGGCCACCGACGTGGATGATGGCGACACGCTGACCTACACCGTCAAGTCGGCTGACAAGCCTGCCGGATTTACCGTCGATGCCAGTGGCCACTGGACGCTGGACGCCAGCAACCCGGCTTACCAGCACTTGGCTGCGGGGGAAACCACGGTTATCAATGTACCGTTCACCGTCACCGACAAGTCGGGCGCGAGCAGTACATCGAACCTGGCGATCACCGTCACTGGCACCAACGATGCACCGACCGTCAGCAACGCTGCGGCCACCGGCACCGAAGACACGGCGCTGGTGTTCAAGTGGTCCGACTTCGGCATCAGCGATGTCGACAGCGCGAACTCGGCACTGGGTATCAAGATCACGGCCCTGCCAAGCGGCGGCGATCTGCAATACAAGGCAGCCAATGGCAGTTGGACCACCCTGACCGGCAACGACATTGGCAAGGCCTTCAGCTATGCCGACATCGCAGCGGGCAAACTGCAATTCGTTCCAGCGGCCGACAAATCCGGCAGCAGCGATTACAGCGCGTCGGGTGTGGGTGATCAGAAGTCGGTCTACAGCCAGCTGCAGTTCAGCGCGACCGATGGCGGCTCTGTCGCCACGCCGGGCACGCTGAATATCAGCATCCGTCCGGCCGTGGATCAGCCGTCCCTGTCGCTGGGCACCAGCGCGGTCCAATCGACCGGCCTGGTCAAGGACGTCTGGGTAGGCACGCTGACCGGCATGGGCACAGACGGGAACGGTGCGAGCGAATCGACCATCAAGGCCGGTTTCAATACCTCGACTTCCCCGACGACCCATACCACTGCAACCGCCGCACAGGATGGCAACGTCTCGGCGGGCACCGGCACCAAGCTGTCCGGCCTGATTTACCTGGAAGCGGGTCATACCTACAACTTCTCGGGTTCGGGCGACGACAGCCTGCTGATCACCGTCGGCGGCAGCACCGTGGCCAAAGCGACCTGGGGTAGCAACAGCGGCACCATTTCGTCCACCGGCTACACCCCGACCGAATCCGGCTATTACACCCTGGATATCTACCACTACAACCAGGCCGGACCAGGCAGCTACACGATCAACCTGGTCGACAAGACCAACAGCACCGGCGCCACCACGACCGTCGCCCTGAACAGCACCAATGAACTGCTGTACACCTCGGTGGACGATCTGAAGGCTTCCGGCCTGAACGGCGTAACGCTGCATGAAAACGGCGCAGGCTCCGGCGAGGGGTACTACACCGCGTACACCCTGAACCACGGCACGGAAAACAACCCGATCAAGCTGAGTTCGATCACAGCGAACTACACCGACAACGACGGTTCGGAAACCCACGTCACCACCATCAGCGGTGCACCTGCGGGCTCCATCCTGACCGACGGCGCCGGTCACAGCGTGACCATCGCCGCGGCCAGCACTGCGGTCGATGTCAGCAGCTTCGACTTGACCAGCCTGGTCATCAAGACGCCTCAGTACTACAGCGGCAACTTCACGCTGACCGTCACCGCGACGGCCACGGAAACGGCGCTGGTGGGCAAGGCAGGCGCCGTGGCGACCGCGACGGACACCAAGCAAATCGCAGTGACAGTCGACGCAGGCGTCTACAAGGCCAGCGAAGGCACGGCGGGCGACAGCACGGTCACCGGCACGGCGTCCAACGACGTGGTGGTGGCAGATGTCACCGCGATGAAACTGGTCGCAGGTCAGAGCTATGACATCGCGTTCATGATCGACACCTCGGGCAGCATGAGAAATCAACTGGCCGAGATGAAGAACCAACTGATCTCGACGCTGCAGACGCTCGCTAATTCGGCGGCCACCGAGCACGCGGGTGCCGTGAAGGTCTACCTGACCAACTTCGGCACCACGGCGCACACCGGCCAGGCCTATGACCTGTCCACCAGCTCGGGCTTGAACAGCGCGATCGACTATGTGAACAAACTGACCACCAGCGGCAACACTAACTACGAGTCGGTCTTCAACCAGACCAGCAACTGGTTCACCAGCACCGCTGGCGATGGCGCGCAGAAACTGACCTTCTTCATCACCGATGGTCAGCCGAACTACCACGACGACGCCAATGGCAATGCCGTGAGCGGTGCTGCGCTGAGTGAAACACAGGCCGCATTCAACGCCCTGGCGCAGAAGTCGGCCGTAGAAGCGATCGGTATCAACACCGCAGCGCTGGACACCTACGACACCAACAATCACTCGCAGAACGTGATCGACGTCACCAGCCTGAAACAAGCCATCCTGAGCAGCGAAACCCTCGTCGGCCCAGGCAACGACACCGTCAACGGTGGCGACGGCAACGACATCGTGTTCGGCGACATGATCAACTACGGATCATTCGAAGGGACGGCTGCCCTCAAAGCCTTCGCGGCCGATACGCTGCACGTCAACGTTTCGACCATCGATGACAAGGCACTGCACTCGTTCATCAGCAGCCACGTGGATGACGTGGCGCACTTGGCCAATGCGTCGAATACCTACGACGCCAGCAAGTACCCGCTGTTGGGCGATGGCAAGGACACGCTGCTGGGCGGCAATGGCGATGACATTCTGTTCGGTCAGGGCGGCAACGACACGCTGTACGGCGGCAATGGCAACGACCTGTTGATCGGTGGTAAAGGCAACGACGTCCTCTTCGGCGGCGCCGGTGCCGATACGTTCGCCTGGAAGGCGGGCGACACCAACAGCGGTGGCTTCGATGTGATCAAGGACTTCAAAGCGAGCGAAGGCGACAAGATTGACCTGAGCGACCTGTTGCAGGGCGAGAACGGCAACAACGTGAACGACCTGACCAAGTACCTGCAAATCACCAACGATGGCAAGGACACCACCCTGGAAATCAGCAGCACTGGGCAGTTCACCAGCAGCACCAACGCCTCGAATGCCAACAGCACCGCTGATGTGCACATCAAGGTCGAAGGTGTGACCTGGAACAACTCGATGATCAACTCGCTGGTCAACGGTGCCGATCCGACCATCAAGGTCGATCATCACTGATAGCCCGCCCGCGCGAGGTGATGTACTGTGCTGGCAGCCGTTTCCTGCGGCTGCCAGCCGTTGCACTCATTGAGGAATGAGCCATGTTTTACGTTCAGCGCGATGCAGAGGGGGTGCTCGTTCGTGTGGAAGCGGCAGCGTTTGCCGAGGCGACCGGACAACTACCGGCCGACGATCACGAGATCCAGGCCTGGTATGCCAATGAGGTGGTGGAAAAAAGCCTGAACCAGCTCAAGTTAAGCGACATGGAGATGATCCGTGTACTCGACGACTTGATTCAGGTGCTGACCAGCAAGGGCGTTCTTAATATCACCGACCTGCCGCCAGCGGCACAGGCGAAATTGCTCGATCGTACCCAGGCCCGTGAAACACTGGGAGGCTTGAGCGATTTGATCAATGACGATGAAACACGGTTGATCTAGTCCAGACGTAACCGACATCCCACGAAACCCGTAGCGGTCCACCCGGATTGCTACGGGTTTTGTTTTTTCCGGGTTCCGCTTCTAGGGGCGAGTCTTCCCGCGATCTGCTGCGCTGAGGCAGCCGGACGGGATCACGTCAGACACACCGGACTTGCCAGCCAAGCTCCTGGAGCATCACCCGCATTATGACCTCACTTCCAAGGCGCCGGATCGCCCACCAGCCGACCCTGTATCCCTTCGATCCCCATTTCGGCGATGACCTGACGCTCACCTTCGGTCTCCACCCGCTCTGCTATCACCGGAAGGTCGATGCTGTGCGCCGCACGCTGCACCGCTTCGATGAACAACCGCTTATGCCCCTCCTCATCGATCGCACGGATGTAACTGCCGTCGATCTTCAAGTACGCCAGCCCCAGGTGCGCCAGGTTGCCGATCATGCTGAAACGGCCGCCGAAACGCTGCAATGCCAGCGAGAAGCCGGCCTCCCGCAAGCGACGGGCGAGTTTCTCCAGCACCGCTTGCTCTGGCAATTGCTCTTCGCCGATCTCGAACGTCAGGCGACCACGCAACTTGGGATGCTGGCGCAACGCATCGAAGACCCGTTCCAGCGCCAGAGGATCGCTCACCGTCGCCGCCGACAGGTTAAGCGCCAAGGGGCGATCATGGGTTTCCATGTGGTCGAGCACCTGTTGCAGCATCATCACGTCAAGCCGACTGGCCCAGCCAAAGCGCTCGATCCACGGTAGAAAGCGTCCTGCTGCGACCGCCTCACCCTGCTCGGTGATCAGCCGTGACAACGCTTTGTAGTGCAGGACCCGCGCCGTGTCCTTCGTTTCGACCACCGGCTGGAAGAACAACTCAAAGCCGCCCTGGCTGAGTGCCCTGTCCAGCACCAGACGCCAAGTCTGCTCATCGTCGCCGACGTTGGTCACCACGCCGTTTTCAACGCAGGCCCAGGTCTGCTGGCCCTGGGTTTCAGCCAGTGCCAAAGCCTGGTCCGCCAAGGCCAACAACGTCAAAGGCGCCTCGCCCGGGGTGTAGGGCGCCAGGCCCATATGCGCAACAGGCGAAACATCCGAGGCCCCCGTTCCGCCCAGTGCCTGCAACGCCTGCTCCAGGTCATGAACCAGCGCCAAGGCTTCTTTGCTGGACAACCCCGGCGCCAGCACCGCGAATTCGCCACCGCGGGAACGGCTGATGAGGTTGCGGGTATTGGGGTGTTGTTCGCACTGTTTGAGCAGCACGTGCGCCACCGCCACCAGCAGCGCATCGGTGCGCTTGCCACCCATCCGCTGGTTCAGACCCGCCAAGTCCTTGATGCGTAGCAGCAAGAGGTAACCGGCCCGTTCCTCTTCCTGGTTGCTGACGTGCGCCTCGAGCTGCATGTCGAAATAACGCCGATTGGAAAGCCCCGTCAGGCTGTCCTGATAGGACTCGATACGCAGTTTCTCGGTCCGCTCGGTGCTCTCCTGAAACAGCGCTTTGAGCTTTTCCACCATCTGGTTCATCGCCTGGACCACGCGGCGCAATTCAGGCGTGCGCGGCAATTCGGGCAACGTCAGAAACTCGCGACGGCCAATCGCCTGAGACTGAGCCACCATGTAATCCAGCGGCTTGAGCTGACGGCGCAGCAACAATGCCCCGAGCACACCGCTCAACACGCCACACAGCACCAGCCAGCCCAGACTGCCCAGCGCGCTTTGCCAGAGCTTGGCCAGCGCAAACATCGGATGGCTGACCACTTCGACCCGCGCCGTCTGCTGCCAACCCCGGCTGACAATCGCCTCGCCCCCCGCCGGATCCAGGCCGATCAACCGGGTGAACCACGGCGGCACGCCTTGATTGTCCGGCGTGGCACTGCGCTCGACCAGCACGGCATTGGTCGCCAGGTCCACCACCCGAATGCTGGCGTAATAGCCGCTGTCGAAAATCGACGACACCATCAACTCGACCATCGCCGGATCATCGATGTTGGCCGTCAACGACAACGCCAGCGAAGTCGCCGCATCCTGCGCGTGGGACCGCAGTTGATTGACATACTGCGCCCGCGAACTCTCCAGGCTGACGGCGAAACTGCCGGCAAACGCCACCACCAGAAACAGACAGATCGCGATCAACAGTTGCTTGAAAAGGGACATCGGTGCTCCTAACTCTCAGGCTCGGCGGGAAAGCCTTCGGCGGTCATTTTCTTCAACACGTCCTGCCAGCGAGACAGACGCTTGGTATCACCCACTTTTTTGTTGCCCTGCGCACCCGGCAGCCACAGGCCTTCGGCGTTGAAGGCATACACCGGCAACAGGTCCGTGCGTTCGCTGGCGGGCTTGATTTCATTGATGAGGCTGTCGAGCACCAGCGGCATCGCATTGGGCGTGGCGTAGTACGTCAGCACCATGTGCGCGCGGTTCAGGCGCAACGCCTTGACGTACGTGATCAGCAGCTTCTCGCTCGGCACACCCAGACGACGCAGGCTGAAATACTTGGCGATGGCATAATCCTCACAGTCCCCCGCCCCCTTCCACAACGACTCGATGGGCGTGGCCCAGTAATCGACCTCATGCCACAGGTCGATATCTTCCTCATAGCGCATCTGCTTGTTGAAGAAGGTATTCACCACCTTCAGCTTGTCCATCTCACTGATCTGCTTCTCGGTCGAGAGCAGGTTCTGCCAGGCATCGATCCGCTGCTTCCCCGCCCCTAACGGCCCATACAACGCCTCGGCCCGACGGCTGATCAGCGAAAAATCCCAATCCGCACTCAAATAGCTCGCACACGCCGTGCACGTGAGTGCAAGCGCAAGCAACAGCCAGAATCCAGGGCGCTTGTGGGCGGAGGGTGCTGCCAATTTCTAGTCCATTAGAAGTATGGATAAGGGGTAAGTGATGGTGAGGGGTTGGCGGGGGAAAGGCAATGGCGGGGTGAGATCATGGGGGCGGGAAATCAGGCGCTAGGCGCAGATAGACATTTGGTGCCCATCGGCAACCATCAAAGCGTTTCTTGCTCAAGGCTCGAGCAGTGCACAGGTCAGCAGCGACATGAATAACCCTACAAGCGCAGGCAGATCAAACGCCAAACCGACGATCAGCACCGGGACACCGATTATTACAACAGGACTGCGCAAAAATTTCTGAGCCCTCATACCTGCCTCCTCGCTGACGGCCATCGAAGTGTACCACCGGCTTCTTATATCAAGACTACCCATTGTCCGATGACGCGTTCGGCGCCAATGCTGACGCGGTGCCAGTCGATAGGTAAAATGCCGGCCTGTATCGAGGCATCTTTTAAGAATTTCCGAATCTAGAGGTCAATTGCTGGTGGCAACTCAGGTTAACGACCGACGCTCAGGACCTCCTTATTTCAGAAGTGACGACGGGCGGGAAAGCGTCGCTATTCTGATGTGTACATACAATGGTGCTTCTTTTCTGAAGGAGCAGCTTGACTCATTCGAAGCACAGGGGTTCTCCAATTGGACCCTTTACGTGTCAGATGACGGCTCCAGCGACACTACCAAAGCGATCCTGACGGAGTATGCGGACCGATGGGGGCCTCATAAGCTCATCATCTTCGATGGGCCCAAAAAAGGATTTGCGCAGAATTTTCTGTCCCTGATTCGACGCCCCGATCTGACTGCGGACTATTTTGCCTTTAGCGATCAGGATGACATCTGGTTCGGCGACAAGCTTGGTAGGGGCATGGCGGCATTGGCGAGAGTCGAGGTCGACATCCCCAGCATGTACTGCACCCGAACTAGGCTCATCGATGAGGAAGGTCAGGTCATAGGACACTCGCCTGACTTCGAAAAACCACCTTCATTTCAAAACGCACTGGTTCAAAGCATAGCGGGCGCCAATACGATGCTCATAAATTCGGCCGCCCGCCAAATCCTTGCGCGAGTTCCGGTGGACGCCTACGTCGTTGCTCACGATTGGCTTGCCTATTTATTGATCAGCGGATGTGGTGGCCAGATACATTATGACGCCCTTCCCACCCTTGATTACCGCCAGCATGGAAATAATCTCATCGGTTCAAATTCGAAGTGGGGTGACAAGCTCAAGCGTTTGGTAGACATGTTCTCCGGGCAGCGTAAAGCCTGGACAGATGCCAACCTTCACATTTTGGAGAGTATCGACGCCCCGTTGACAGAGGAGAACCGCACGATTATCGCTCACTTCAAGCGGGGACGCGCTTTAGGCCTTCCAGCGCGACTGTGGGAGATAAAAAAGTCGGGCGTTTACCGGCAAACCCGCTCGGGAAGCGTAAGCCTTTATGTGGCAGCGTGTTTAGGTAAGGTGTGAGCAAATGTCGGAAATTTCCGAATTCAGTTCAGAAACCGACATTACGCTTGCGGGCCGCATGGGAAAACCTTACCGTCGCCCAAAATTTTTCGGGTGATGCAGTTTTTGCAGGACGCAGGCCGGTGCAAGGCGATGGCACTCTACAATCGCAGAAGGCATCTGCATCTGGAGCCTAGGGCAATACCGCCTCGTTGCATGTCGAACAAGCGCCCGAAGTCGCGGTCTGAGGGCCATGAATAAAATTGGTAAGGTAAAAAACGCTGCAGCGGCATGCCGTGATAACCATCGAACGCCCCAGCAGAGGCGCGCATTCAGCCCTGTCAACAGAGATCTCTATCTGATCGTCGCGGGGATTGGACCTCGAGGTGCGTACAGATACACTCCGCGCCTTCCGAAATTTATCTTCGCCAGCGTGTAAAAGAATGTGCGGACCAGTGCCTAGCCGACCGGAAAATTCCGGAGACCAAGCCCGCCGTGCATGCGCAGACCAAGTCCAGCGCTGGTTTTAACATCATTTTTTACCAGTTGAGCCGAAACCTCGGCCCTGGGTGCAAATTGGAGACGCTGCAACGATGAAAGCCACCCCCCTTGCCATTCCAGATGTTGTCCTCTTCGAGCCGAAGGTTTTCGGCGACGAACGAGGCTTTTTCTACGAAAGCTTTAACCAAAAGGTATTCGAAGAGGCGGTCGGCAGGGCTGTAACATTCGTTCAGGATAATCATTCTCGTTCGGTCAGGGGCGTCCTGCGCGGCCTCCACTATCAAATCAAACAAGCTCAAGGCAAGCTCGTACGCGTCACCCAAGGTGAAGTTTTCGACGTTGCGGTCGATTTGCGTAGAAGCTCTTCGACATTCGGTCAATGGGTAGGTGCACTTCTTAGCTCAACCAATCGATCCCAACTGTGGATTCCTGAAGGTTTTGCGCATGGATTTGTAGTCTTGTCGGAAAGCGCAGAGTTTCTGTACAAAACGACTGACTATTGGGCTCCAGAACACGAGCGCAGCCTCGCTTGGAATGACCCGACTGTCGCGATCGAATGGCCGGAAATTGGCCAACCCACCTTGTCTGCCAAAGACGCAGTTGCAGTCAACCTGCAAGACGCCGAGGTATTCCAGTAGTGAATCCTCACCTCAGCCCTTCCGCTGGCCCCGTTAGCCTCGCCATCAGTCTTTGGAAGAATCGGTCTTTGATATCGCAGATGACCAAGCGTGAGGTCATTGGCCGTTATCGCGGGTCAGTCATGGGCCTCGCATGGTCGTTCTTCAACCCGATCTTGATGCTGGCCGTTTACACCTTTGTCTTTTCGGAAATCTTCAAATCACGCTGGGTAGGTGTCGACACGGGAAAGGGCGGTTTTGCCATTCTGCTGTTTGTCGGCATGATTGTGCATGGGCTGTTCGCCGAATGCGCAAACCGGGCACCATCGCTGGTCATGAGCAATAGCAATTACGTCAAGAAGGTCGTTTTTCCGCTGGAAATTCTTCCGGTGATAACACTTGGTTCTGCACTGTTTCACAGTTGCATCAGCCTACTGGTACTGGTGGTCGCGCAATTGCTGGTAGTGGGTACGCTTCACTGGAGCGCCCTGTTGTTTCCTTTGATCCTGATCCCCTTGATCCTCGCGACATTGGGCGTTAGCTGGTTGCTCGCTTCTCTGGGTGTATATCTCAGAGACGTCGGCCATGTGATCACCGTTCTGACAACCGTTCTGCTGTTCTTGTCGCCCGTGCTTTACCCGGTCGCAGCCTTGCCAGATGCCTACCAACCATGGCTCAAGCTCAATCCATTGACCTACATTATCGAAGAAAGCCGCAGCGTGTTGCTTTTTGGCAACTTGCCGGACTGGGGCAGCCTAGCGATCGCCATTACTGCAGGCGCACTTATCGCCGCCATCGGGTTCTGGTTCTTCCAAAAGACACGCAAGGGATTCGCTGATGTCATCTGATCAATCGGTAATCAGCGTTCGGAATGTCTCCAAATGCTTTTACAGCTACGACAAGCCCCATGACCGCCTTAAACAAGCCATCGTTCCCAGATTTCAACGCTGGGCAGGCGACCAGGTCACAACGTATGGGAAAGAGTTTTGGGCATTGCGCGATATCAGCTTCGATGTCGAACAAGGGGAAACGGTAGGAATCGTAGGGCGTAATGGCTCGGGCAAGTCTACGTTGCTACAGATCATCTGTGGGACACTGACCCCAACGTTAGGCCAAATCGAAACCCGGGGCCGTATCGCGGCGCTTCTGGAGCTGGGCTCCGGCTTCAACCCAGAGTTCAGCGGTCGTGAAAATGTCTACCTGAATGGCGCCGTCCTCGGATTGACTCGGGAAGAGATCAACGCACGCTTCGATGCAATCGCAGCGTTTGCCGACATCGGCGAGTTCCTTGACCACCCAGTCAAGACTTACTCCAGCGGAATGGCGGTACGGCTTGCATTCGCGGTACAGGCTCAGGTAGACCCCGACATCCTGGTCGTAGACGAAGCCCTTTCCGTGGGTGATGCGCGATTTCAGGCAAAGTGCTTCGAGCGTCTGAGGCAACTGAAGGAAAACGGCACCAGCATCCTGCTCGTTACGCATTCAAGCGAACAAGTAGTCACACATTGCAACCGTGCGATTTTGTTGGAAAAAAGCCACGTCGAAATGATCGGCGAGTCACGCCCCGTCGTTAATCGATACACCGACATCCTCTTTGGCCGGGAAAAGCAGGAAGAGGCAGCTCTTGGCGAACAACCCAGCGAACTCACCGACTCACGTATTCAAGAAAGCTCCGATGAAGAAATCGCGCTGCTGTTTGATCGGGACGCCTATGCCACACGCCCTGGCTACAATCACCATGAGTACCGTTGGGGGGATGGCGCAGCCACTCTTACGGACTTTCATCTGAGTGCAGCGGGACGGGCCTACCCGAGTAGCGTTGAACCTGGGGACAATATCACCCTTACCCTGGCGTTCACCTTCAATCGCCACATCATTAACCCGATATTGGGTTTCACGATAAAAACGAAGGAAGGTGTCACGGTGTATGGCACCAATTCATACCTTTTGGACTGCGTAGAAGCTAGAGAAATGGGCCAAAGCGGTGCGAAAACGACGGCACGGCTACATTTCAAGAACAGACTTGCGACAGGCGACTATTTCATTTCTATCGGACTTGCATCTCGAGAGGGCGAAGAAATTATTCCGCACGACCGCCGATATGACTCCATTCACTTTGTCGTCGAACCAACGCCGAAACTTTTAGGCCTGATCGACTTAGATCTCACCATGGAAATCACTCGGTAAGCGACGATGCAGACTCTAGAACAATATGGTTATACCCGAGACAGCGACACTGGAGTGTGGGTGCGCTCTGACTTCCAAGGAATCGCTTACAGCGACGGTGACAGCGCAGAAACTGAGCTGGCCAAGATCATTCGAGAAGCTGACGACGTTTCAGTTTTGTCCGATGAGCTACCGCAGCACTGCTCCGATTGGGCAAAGCTTTATCACCTCAGTGCCACCCGGGCGAACATCCTGCGACCCTTCGAACATTTGCTGAAAGGCCGGGTATTGGAGATCGGTGCAGGCTGCGGAGCGATCAGCCGGTACTTGGGTGAAGCCGGGGCAGAGCTTCTCTGTCTGGAGGGAAGTCCGCGAAGAGCTGCTATCGCTGCGAGCAGAACGCGTGGGCTATCAAATGTCACCGTCCTCGCAGAGCGATTCGACGACTTCAAGATCGAGGAACAATTCGACGCAGTCACTTTGATCGGTGTCCTTGAATACGCCAGCATGTTTAGCAATGCCAAGGATCCTGCGCTTGCCATGCTGGTGCGCATCCGTCAATTGCTCAAGCCGGGCGGACACCTTTTCATCGCCATTGAAAACCAACTGGGGCTGAAATATTTCGCCGGAGCCCCCGAGGATCATATCGGCGTTTCGATGTATGGCATTGAGGGTCGCTACGAGCACGGCCAGCCGAAAACATTTGGCAAAAAAGAGCTTGAAGAACTGATTGCGTCGGCTGGCTTCGCCGCGTCCGAATTCATGGCTCCGAGTCCCGACTATAAGCTTCCCAACTCGATCATCACGGAAGCCGGCTTTGAATGCGCTGAGTTCGATGCAGCCGCGCTCGCCTGGCAAAACGTCAAGAAAGACCCACAGCTGCCAGAAGCGACCACTTTCAATCTGGAAAAAGCATGGCCCGTGGTCGTTAACAATCGACTGGGTATGGACCTTGCCAACTCATTTCTGATCGTTGCAGCCTGCTCTGAGACGGAGCCGTCGGCACGGGATATTCTTGCCTACCATTACAGCACTGGTCGGAAGACTCGGTACTGCAAGGAATCACTGTTTGTCAAAACGCAGGAAGGGATCCGTGTCGAATACAGGAAGCTCGGCACCGCGACGGAAGAACTGACGGACGCAGTGGGGGCGGACTCATTCAAGTACGTCCTGCCTCGGATCGACACTTATGTGACCGGCAAAGTCCTAAGCCTTGAATTCCTGGATATTGCCGCTCAGAGAAACTGGAGTATCGAAAGCTTCACTCCGTTTGTGACGAAATATCTGGCCCATCTGAAGACGCTGCTCGTGAATGAGGGCGTGGAGCAGGAGCTTGACTCAGTAAAAACGCTTCTTCCAGGCAAATATATCGACGCGGTTCCACAAAATATCGTATTGACTGCAGATGGATCGCCCCAACTGATAGACGTTGAATGGGAGATGGTGGAGGGCGTCGAACTCGGTCACCTCATGATGCGTGCCCTTTTGCTCTTGATGGCAGCCGCGAACCCTTTCTACCCAAGCACTGCATCGTTCAGTCGACAGGAGTTTGTCACCGGCCTGCTGGCAAGTGCAGGTTTGGAAATTGCTGCGGAGGATTGCGACCGGTACATCGCGACTGAAGCGGCATTCCAAGAGAAAGTGACTGGAAAAAAAGCCGACAACTTCCTTAACTGGGCACCCGAGGCGCCTATACACAAATTGGGTGCCCAAAGGCCCACGCCCAAATTCGCAACGCTGTACATCAGCGATGAAGATGGGGGGTATTCAGAACAGAACGCACTGCACCAAACCGTTAAGAACGGAAAACAGCAGGTAAGATTCAGCCTTCCTTCCGGGCTCGGAGCGTCTACCAAGCTTCGCTTCGACCCAATCAATCACCGTCAGAGCTTTTCGATTGAGGCTATCACGGTATACTCTTCCGCCTCCCCAGTCTGGGAATGGCAGGGTGACATCACGCAGCCGCTTGTCGCTGCCTATGCTGTCCAAATTTCCCAGCGGGGTGATGAAACGCTTTATCTGGCGCTGAGTGATGACCCAAGCGTAACGATTCCCGTAAACGGCGAGGCGTTGCAGAGCACGGACCTGCTTGAGCTAGAAGTAAGCTTGACTTTATTCACGGAAGAGCAACTGGCTCAAGAGATCAACGTGCTTAATCAATCTGGACTTGTCGGTCCACACGCAGAACTGCAAAACAAACTCGACCTGATCGTCAATTCAAACAAAGAAATCGCAGACGCCCTGGAGCTGGTCAAAGCTTCGGTGAATGGGAGCGGCACCGTCAGCGATCTGAATAGGACGTTGCTTGAGAAGGAACGTCTCGTTCGCGATCTGACCGATGAGCTGCAGCTCAAGATTCGAGAGCATGAGACCCAGCTCCAGATCTTGGAGGAACAGAAAAAGCTTGAACTCGATGCGAAAGAAGCTCAAGTGCAGGAGCTGATCGGTTCCAAAGCTCTGGATGATGCCAACTCTGAAGAAGAGCGTCTTCAAATCATTGAAGAACTCAGCAGCCAGATCACTCTGAAGGATGAAGCGCTACAAGCGACGCTCTCCAGATGGCAGGAGTCGCTGTCTGAGAAAGACGTTCACATACGTAATCTTGAAGAACATTTGCGCATCCAGCAGGTCGAGAAGGACACACACATCCATAACCTCAACCTTCATATTATGGCGATGCAGTCATCCTCAAGCTGGAAAGCGACCGCTCCTGCCCGCAAAGTGCTCAGAATTGCGCGTCGGTTGAAAAAAGCTTGGCGTCTGCTTCCATCCGTCGTGCGTCGCGGCGGTGGCTTGAAAAACACCATCCGTAAAGCAATTGCCGTATGGCGCATGCAAGGTACAGCTGGGTTGATAGCTCGCGTGCGTTGGGTTGCTGGGGCTAATTTTGCATTCGTGGGCCAAGAGACCCGCGAGGTTTTAGACCGCCACGATTACGCGACATGGGTGAAATACTACGACACCCTCGACGACAACGGTCGATGGAAGATCACAGAAGAGATAAGAAAGTGGAAGTCCAAGCCACTGATCTCAATCATCATGCCGGTTTATAACCCGCCTTTATCGCTTCTGCGTGAGGCTATCGATAGCATCAAATCTCAGCTCTATAAAGAATGGGAGCTCTGCATTGCAGATGATGCGTCGACAGATCCTGAAGTCATTGCCTATCTCAAATCCCTGGCAAAGCAGGATCGCCGTTTCAAAGTGATTTTCCGTGAAGAAAATGGCCATATCGCCAAGGCGAGCAATTCTGCGCTGGATCTGGCCTCGGGGCGATTTATCGCGTTGATGGATAACGACGATCTGCTCCCGGAAAATGCTCTCTACTGGGTCGTTCGGGCGATTCATGAAAATCCCGACGTCGGCCTCATCTATTCCGATGAAGACAAAATCGACACGTCGGGTAAACGCAGCGCGCCTTATTTCAAATCGGACTGGAACGAATTTCTCTTCCGCTCTCAAAATATGGTGTGCCATCTGGGCGTGTACCGGCTCGACTTGGTCAAACAGGTCGGTGGTTTCCGTCCTGGCTTCGAAGGCGCGCAGGATTACGACCTCGCT
This sequence comes from Pseudomonas sp. GD03842, assembly GCF_029841165.1. Classification (NCBI taxonomy): domain Bacteria; kingdom Pseudomonadati; phylum Pseudomonadota; class Gammaproteobacteria; order Pseudomonadales; family Pseudomonadaceae; genus Pseudomonas; species Pseudomonas sp. GD03842. The sequence goes on from NZ_JAOCEA010000017.1 coordinate 76,486, forward strand.
TTGCGCTGTGCAGAGAAGCTTGAGCGCACTCAGATCGTTCACATCCCGCGGGTCCTTTACCATTGGCGGATACACTCCGGTAGCACGGCAATGGGCGGTGACGAAAAGCCTTACGCTGCATTAGCAGGCGTGAAAGCGCTGGACGAGCACCTTCAACGTAAAGGAAATATCGGGACTACCGAACTTCTGCCCATGGGAATGTACCGGGTGCGTTACGCCCGTCCTGCCGTGGCACCGTTAGTGTCCCTGATCATTCCGACACGGAACGCCTATGCATTGGTGAAGCAATGCATCGACAGTATCGAGCAACTGAGCACCTACAAGAATTACGAGATCATCCTCATCGACAACGGCTCAGATGACCCCGTTGCGCTGGAATATTTCGCGCAGTTGGACCAGCAAGACAACATCCGCGTCATGCGAGACGACGGCCCGTTCAACTATTCTGCGCTCAACAACAAAGCAGTCCAGTTGGCGCGAGGCGAACTGATCGGGTTGATCAACAACGACATCGAAGTGATCACTCCCGAATGGCTGGACGAAATGGTTGCCATCGCGCTGCAGCCGAATGTCGGCGCAGTTGGTGCTCGACTGTGGTACCCGGATGACCGTCTACAACACGGTGGCGTCGTTGTTGGTGTAGGCGGAGTGGCTGGACATTCGCATAAGTACTTGCCGAAAGGCGACTACGGATATTTCTGCCGCGCTGCACTGATTCAGGAATTCTCTGCAGTCACCGCCGCTTGTCTGATCATCAAGAAATCCATCTTCGAGCAGGTAAACGGGCTGGATGAGGAAAATTTGAAGATCGCATTCAACGACGTGGACTTCTGCCTGCGAGTTCAAGAGGCTGGTTATATCAACGTCTGGACGCCATTCGCAGAGCTGTATCACCACGAGTCAGCGACACGGGGGATGGAAGACACGCCAGAGAAAAAAGAGCGTTTCTCCAAAGAGGTCCTGCACATTCAAGCGCGCTGGCCCAAGATCCAGGAAGACTATACATACAATCCTAACCTGACGTTGGACCATGAAGATTTCGGCCTGGCATGGCCACCAAGGGTCAAAATATAAAGGTGGTAGGCGCCAACGGAGACAGGAATCTGACAGTGCTTGAAAATCAACATGACAATAGGCTCATGGGCCTGACCAATAAACGCTGTCAGCTCCTGCTGGCAGCTCTTTATATTTTTATCATTGCCGTGTGGTCATGCGGGATCGCGTTCAACAGTGCGCCCGATGAGTCGACGCACTTCTTCCTTCTGGAGTTTTTGAATAAATTTGATGCAATGCCTTCAACCATGGAGCCCAAGCAGGCGTTCACTGGATTGATTTCTGGTCGCACTTGGCAACAGGGAGAATTCTGGTATCACGGGCTTCCCTTCCCTCACGTCATCGGCGCCCTAATCACCACGAAAGTTGGTAGCTGGTTGATGCCTGCTGACCTCCTATATCTGGCCGCTCGCAGTTTTAACTGGATATTAGGGGGGGTATTCATCTGCTCGCTGTTTCGCATTGCACGTTCTATTGGAAATTCGATGCAGATTTCAGCGCTCATTGCGCTTAGCATCGCACTGATTCCCCAAGTTACCTTCGTTTTCTCTTACCTGAACAGCGATGGATACGGCCTTGCCAGCATTGGCTTGCTGATCGGCACAATGATCAGCTATACGAATTCGCCCACTAGAAAAAGAGCGATGTACCTTGGTCTGGCTGTTGGGCTGATGCTGCTGGCGAAACTGTACTTTCTACCTGCGTTGGTTTTTGTTGCAGTAATGCTGGTGGTCAATAGAAAATTTATGAATCATCAGCTCTTGACACATTGGAAAACCCTCTGCATTGCAGCCGTTATAGTTGCCGTCCCCATGCTACTAGTTGTGTATCTAAAGTACGGTGAAATTTCGGGGGTGTCGGGACAACTTGATTTCGTCGAGATGCATAAACTCAATCCCGCAGCAGGCTATGGTACGTGTTATTTATTTTGCGGTGATCAGTTTGTAAATACCAAAAACTTAATACCGTGGCTCGAACTCACGCTCACCAGCTATTTCTCAGTAACCGGCTGGATGAATATCTTCATTTCCGAATACTTTTACGTATTCGCGAGCATGGCATTCGTGTGCACAATCGGTTTCTCCATTCTTCAGATAAAACCGTTGAGAGCGTCGGAGACTTGGAAGGATATTACCATCAGCTACATCCTTCCTCTCGTAATGATCATTGGCCTCTTTCCTGCCATCACGCTGTTGAGCTTGATAGCCTCTCAAAACTCACTCCCACAGCCCCAGGGAAGGTACCTCTTCGTCACGATCCCGTTTTTGGCGCTTTTGCTGGCCCTGAGTACAAAGCGCATGGTTGACCGGAGCAGTGTATGAGCAGCGTAGAGAATGCATCGTGGAAAGCTGAGAGAAGAATCGCTACCGTCCTGGCGTTGCTGTGCCTGTTTATACTCATTGCAAACTTCTCGTCATGGAAGGCTAACGTAACATTTCCTAAAAACGCTCACACTTCTGCCATTGCGAAAATGGCCGATGAGGCACTTCCTCAGATCAGCACTGCTGGCACTTCGGGCAATTTGAGCCTGAACCAGAACGATCTCAAAAACAGAACGGTATTCTCAGCGGACTCTCAGCCTTCTTTGCAAATGCCGATATCCGACACGCCGGTCATGGGCAACATTGACGAAGTTGTAAAAACACCCTCCGGGATCAAGCTGAGAGGATGGGTCTTTTTAGCAAACGGAGTCGATAGCCCCGAATTCGTGGTCGCAGTCGAAAACAGCAAGATCGTGGGAGCCCTGAAGGTCAGCGAAAGCCGGCCCGACGTCGCGAAAGCCCTGAACAACAAAGAGGCACTGCGTACAGGTTACGACGGTCAGATCACCAACACTGGCGATATGTCAGGCTGTAACATCACGCTCTTTGCTCTGACCTCGTCGCTGAGGCTTTTTCCGATGCCAAGCGCATGCGACAAAGCCAACGTCCCTCATCATTGATATTGTGGAATTCACATGGAAAACATCGTTCTCTTCTCTGCGACCAAGGCAAATGCGGGCATCGACTTTCTCAGCCCGCTTAAAAACGTGCTGGACAGCCACTGGTACATCCTCGGCAACGAGGTCAAGCTCTTCGAAGAGGAATTCGCCACCTACGTAGGCGTCAATCACTGCATCAGTGTTGCGAACGGCTCCGAAGCGTTGGAACTGGCACTCCGCGGTCTGGGTGTCGAGCCAGGTCATCGCGTGGTGGCAGTCGCCAACGCAGGCTTTTACAGCAGCACGGCGATCCACGCCATCGGTGCTGAACCCGTGTATGTCGACGTAGATGCAAACACGCTCACTATGTGCCCTAAGGCACTGGCGGCCGTGGTCGAAACTAAACCCGCCGCTATTATCGTGACTCATCTCTACGGGCAACTGGCCAACATCGAAGAGATCGTGCGGATTGCAGCGGGGGCGGGTGTGCCTGTGCTGGAAGACTGCGCGCAATCGCACGGGGCTCGCCGCAACGGCAAGCAAGCAGGCAGTTTTGGTGATATCGCCTGCTTTAGCTTCTACCCAACCAAAAACCTCGGTGCGCTGGGTGATGGTGGGGCGATCGTTACCAACGACGACCACTTGAATACGCGTATTCGCCAACTGCGTCAGTACGGCTGGTCGCAAAAGTATCAAGTTGCAATTCCCGGCGGTCGCAACAGCCGTTTAGACGAAATGCAGGCCGCGATTCTCCGCGTGAAACTGCCACTGCTGGACAGTTGGAACGAACAACGGCGCTCGATTGCACAACGCTACAACGCCGCGTTCGCCTCTCTGGAGATGCAACTGCCCGCCTCGGTCGCCGAAGATTACGTGGCTCACCTCTATGTGGTGCGTATCAAGAATCGAGCCGACCTCGCTGCAGCGCTCAAAGCAAAGCTGATCAGTACAGATATCCACTATCCCATTGCGGATCATCATCAGCCTGCTTATCCATCAGCACCGTCCCAATCGTTGACAGTAACCGAGCAAGCTTGTGATACCGTCATCTCCCTGCCCTGCTTCCCCGGCTTGACCGATGAAGAAGTGGACAGAGTCATTGAGGCAGTCACAGCCTATTTCTCCAAGGAGCAATGATTTTGCTGACGCTGGTTATCCCCGTTTACCGCAATGAGAGCAATCTACCTGATCTGCTGGTAGCGGTTTCGAAGCTCGATACGCAGTTGAACAAAGATCTTGAAGTCGTGTTTGTCGTGGACGGCAGTCCTGACCGTTGCTATGAGATCCTACGGGATACCCTGCCGTCGCAGTCATTCCGATCAAAGCTTGTCTTGCTGTCGCGCAACTTCGGCTCGTTCATGGCCATCCGCACCGGATTGCAGAACGGCAGCGGTGATCGATTCGCAGTGATGGCTGCCGACCTGCAAGAGCCCCCGGAACTCGTGTTGGAGATGAACCGCGTTCTGCTCAAAGGAAATATCGATGTCGTTGTCGGCGTTCGTGAGGGCCGCCAGGACCCGTGGGCTAGCCGGACGGCTTCGAAAATATTCTGGGGGCTCTATCGCCGTTATGTGATACCGGAGATTCCCCCAGGCGGCGTCGATATGTTCGCGTGTAACAGAGCCTTCAGAGATACGCTGCTCACGCTCGACGAACGCCACAGTTCGCTGATTGCTCAGATTTTCTGGCTGGGTTACCGCCGAGAGGTCGTCACCTACACCCGTCAGGAGCGGGTTCATGGGAAATCAGCGTGGACGTTGCGCAAGAAAGTCAATTATCTGATGGACAGTGTCTTCTCATTCACTGATTTGCCTATCAGACTGCTCACCCGCGTCGGTGCGTTCGGATCAGCCTTGGCCGCACTGTTCGGCGTCTTTACGTTGATTGCCAAGCTGCACGGCATGATTGAGGTGCCCGGTTACGCGATGATCATGCTCGCGATCACCTTCCTAGGCTGCCTCAATCTGCTGGGGCTGGGCATCGTGGGCTCTTACGCGTGGCGCACTTACGAGAATACAAAGAACCGGCCATTGGCGATTCCAATGCGGGTTGAAGATTTTGGAGAAAGCAATGAGCGGCGATAGAAATTTTTTCGTACACAGCCACGCACTGTGTGAGTCGGAAAAAATCGGGCAAGACACTCGAGTATGGGCATTTGCCCATGTTTTGCCGGGGGCGACGCTGGGTCGGGAATGTAACGTCTGCGATAACGTGTTCATTGAGAACGATGTCATCATTGGTGACCGCGTGACCCTGAAATGCGGCGTGCAGGTTTGGGATGGAATCACAATCGAAGACGACGTTTTCATCGGCCCGAACGCTACCTTCACCAACGACATCTTTCCTCGCAGTAAGGTTTATCCCCAGACCTTCGCACGCACGATCATTCGAAAAGGAGCCTCACTGGGCGCCAACTGCACCATCCTTCCAGGGCTGACCATCGGCACTAACGCCATGATCGGCGCGGGCGCGGTGGTGACTCGCTCCATCCCGCCAAACGCGATCGTCGTCGGCAATCCCGCGAAGATTATTGGCTACGTGGACGCGAAGCCGGCTTCAGCCACCGTAGAAGCAGAGAAAAAGTCTGATCAAACGGGTGTGATCGGGACTACGGTCAAGGGCGTCACACTGCACACGATGAAAGAGGTCGCGGATATTCGCGGCAGTCTATCGGCAGGTGAGTTTGATCGCTCCATTCCGTTCAAGACTGAACGTTATTTCCTTGTCTACGACGTACCGACCGCCGAAACCCGGGGCGAGCATGCTCATCGCGAATGTCACCAGTTCTTGGTGGCCGTGAAAGGTTCGGTCCATGTAGTAGCCGATGATGGTGTTAACCGCGAAGAGTTTGTGCTGGACAAGCCCAATAAAGGCATCCACCTTCCGCCCATGACGTGGGGCATCCAGTACCGCTACTCGCAGGATGCCGTACTCATGGTGTTCGCTTCTCATTACTACGATGCGGATGACTATGTTCGTAACTATGATGAGTTCAAGTCATTGATCAATGGCAACCGTCAGTAACCGATGAACAATCAGGCCATTTCTAAACTTTTAAAGCTGGATTTTGCCCGTTTTCTGATGTCGGGCGGTTTTAACACCGCCCTAACATACGGCATGTACCTGGCTTTACTGAGCGTCCTGTCATACCAGATCAGCTACACGATCTCTTACGTCACCGGCATCGTGCTGGCCTATGTCCTCAACCGTTTTTTTGTTTTCAAAAGTCATCAGGGGCTCAGGTCCGCGGTGCTGATGCCTTTTATTTACCTCGTTCAATACCTGCTTAGCCTGGTGATTTTGTGGATCTGGGTAGAGAAATTTGGATTTGACAGTAGACTCGCACCCTTGGCCGCTATCGTCCTGACCTTGCCAGTGACATTTTTGCTTTCCAAATTCGCTTTTGCGAAACGGTAGTGACCTTCCGCCGCAATTCCGCAGGTCCTACACTCGGTCCATCCGGTCTCATACCAAAATATTTTGTCAGGAAAATCATGCGCAAAAAATTTCTTGCATTCAGTGGTCTGGTGTTGGGCCTCGCCACCCTGGCTGGTTGCGACGGGAAGGTCGAGAATCCCAATATCACGCATTATTCAACTGACCTGTGTTCGCTCGATGCGGTGGGTGGCAAACCGGACACGAGCATTTACGTGAAAAGAGAACAGGTGGCGTTTGTAGGCTGGGCAATTGACGCCTCGACCAAGACAGCCCCCAAAGCGATACGTCTGCGCTTGACTGGCGCATCCGGGATACCACACACCTTTGAAAACAGCGCTGTCATAGATCGGCCGGATTTAGTGAAAGCCTACAATAATCAGGACATACTCAAATCGGGATTCTACATCCAGGCGGATCTATCCACTCTCGAACCTGGAGGGTACGGGATTATTGTAGAGATACCGAACGGCAAGACATTGCTTGTGTGCCAGCCGAAAAAATTTCTTGTAGTGCAATGACCAAGGTCACGCGGGAGCATGTGTTGCGGCATAGCTCCGCAGCACCTCACCGATCAGACGGAGCTATGAGCATTCAACGACAGGCAGCTCTGCCTCAAGTAATAGTTCAGATCCACATCCCATGTATAACGAACAGCCGACCTGGGACCGTCGTGAGGTAGTTGCGAATTTCACAGCACTTCTTTACTTGGAACATCGCCATGAATTTTGCTGTAGTCGACCGCTCGAAACCTAGCTTGATGCTTTTGGCGATCTCGTTATTTTCCGTAGTTGTCAATTTCCTGTGGCAAGGCCATACAGGCTTCAATTTATGGGATGAGGGGTATTTGTGGTACGGCGCGAAGGAGATAGCCGCAGGCGCCGTTCCGATCAGAGACTTTATGGCATACGATCCCGGTCGCTATTACTGGGCTGCCTCGTACTTCTGGCTTTCAGGAGATACAGGGATATCTGCATTGAGGGTATCCGTTGCCCTCTTTCAGGTGCTGGGGATGTATGCGGGTCTGTGGACAATCTCATTAGCGCTACGCGGACGTAGCTTCACGAGCACGCTCATTTATTTGAGTCTCGCCGCCATTACGCTAATGACATGGATGTACCCGCGCCACAAAATATTCGACATCTCGATTTCGATGATTATCATTGCGGCCATTGCCCACCTCGTACTCAGCCCAACTAGCATTCGATATTTTCTGCTCGGAGTCATTGTTGGTTTGGCAGCGGTATTCGGCCGCAATCACGGTGTGTACGGCGCGTTGGCGAGTGCATTCGCACTTGGATGGCTCTCAATCGCGCGAAAACCCGATAATTTCCGCAAAGCCATACTGCTTTGGGGCACCGGTGTGTTTGTTGGTTTTCTACCAGTAATCCTGATGTGCGCAATAATTCCTGGATATTTGAAGTCTTTTCTCGACACGATCGTGTTCATGCTGGATCAGGGGAATACCAATCTGCCGTTGCCTGTTCCGTGGCCATGGACCGTAGGGTTTGGCACTGCCGGAGTTGAAGTAGAAACGAGATGGTTGCTCATCGGGCTGTGCTTCATGGCATTGATCGGATTTGGAGTCGGATCACTGGTCTGGATTTTCAGAGCGGGGTCACAACGGAAGGCGGTGCCACCCGAGTGGGTAGCAGTAGCCTGCGCCGCTCTTCCTTATTCACACTACGCATTTGCCCGCGCTGATCTCGGCCACCTCGCACAGGCAATTTACCCGCTACTCGTAGGTGTACTGATCGCGCTTGCTGCATCGGAAAAGATATGGATACGGGTTTCTTTAGCCGCCTTAACAGCCATGGTCAGTGTATTCATACTGGCAGGTTGGCAGCCTGGAATACTGGCGAGAACCCAGGCTGGCTGGAAAACGATCAACGTTTCCGGAACGGCGCTACTGGTCGATCCCAGCACATCGGAAGCGGTGGAATTGTTGAGAGATTTGACGCACCGCTACTCGCCGGATGGACGACCTGTGCTTGTTCTTCCCTTCTGGCCTGGCGCATATCCGCTTCTGAATCGAAAAGCGCCGCTGTGGGAGATTTATGCGTTGTCTCCGCGCAGCGAAGAATTTCAACGCAACGAAATCGAAGAAATCAAGAAAGCCAATCCTGGCTTTGCGCTTGTTTTTGATATGGCAATGGATGGGCGAGAAGAGCTTCGGTACTCCAACTCTCATCGTCTAATCGATGAATATATCCGTGCGAATTTCGAGCGGATTCAGGACTCCCCGAACGCCGCTTATTTGATCTACAAGGCAAAAGCGGCTAATCCTTTGCCGGGACAGTGAGTGGTTTTGTATCCCTGGGGCTGGCTACTGGCCCCTGGAGCGCCTCACTTAATCACGCGATGAGACTTATCGCTTGTAAGGTGGGAAATCAGATACATCAGAGGGAACACAACCTGGTCGCGCCGTTTTCTTCGACACTGGTGTGCATTAAGAATTAGCCCGAATATTTCACGGATTTCAGTAGGCATCCGACCAATCGTCAACAGGGCCGTTAGGTGAATCTGCCTGAGCCACCACCCCCCGCTTACGCGACGGAGCCGAGCCAGCGCAGAAGACCAGCCGTTGTTCACTCCGACCAAATTATAAGCATGCTGCCGATAATCCATTCCCGGCACCGGATCAATGAACCACCTGTATCCGTGACTACGCGCAAACGCGTAACAGAACCAGTCGTGCAGGGCAATTTCCTGTACCTCAGCCCAGTGATTGAGGATCAGTTGCTTGAAGTCGGTGGCAAGCCGATTTTTCAACACATAGGTGCACCCTGGCCCCGCCGCTTCGAAGAGATAATCCCACTCCACCTGAGGCTGGGCCTTGTCGACAAGCAACCGACGGCCATTCGGCCAGAAGGCGATGACGTTACTGGAATAACCGTCGACGTCACCGACTTGGAGCCTTGCCACGGCTCGCTCAAGCTTGTCGGGGTACCAAACATCATCCTGGTCGGAAAATGAAACGAAGTCGTACCCACTGAAATCGACATCGTGGATAAGACGAAAGAAATTGCGCGCCGCGCCTTTGAACGGGCCCACCGGGGGCAACAGCACAATATTGTGATGCAGTTGAGCGTACTCGGAACACCAGACCTCAGTGCCATCGCTGGACGGGTCAACACTGATGTAAACCCACACACTGACGTTGGTTTGCGCGAGAATTGAGGCCAGTTGCTCCTCTATCCAGGCCATACCGTTATAGGCCGCCAACAACACCGCAACCTTGGGAATATCGGAAGACATGTTGTCGGCGATCCTGGTTAACGAGTCATGGCCGGATTAGACGCTGCCGTGCTCCAGCAGCTTCTGCAGGTACTGCCCGTAGCCGGTTTTCTTCAGCTTTTCAGCCTGAGAGGCCACTTGCTCGGCGGTGATCCAACCATTGGTGTAGCCAATTTCTTCCAGACACGCGACCTTCCAGCCTTGGCGCTGTTCGATGGTGTGGACGAAGTGGCTCGCCTCAAGAAGAGATTCGTGAGTACCGGTATCCAGCCAAGCGAAGCCGCGCCCCAGCATCTGGACGGTCAGGTTCTTCTGCTCGAGATAAGCTCGGTTGACGTCGGTAATTTCCAACTCGCCACGCTCGGATGGCTTGATGTTCTTGGCGATCTGCACCACCTGATTATCGTAGAAATACAAACCCGTAACGGCGTAGCTTGATTTCGGCTGCGCAGGCTTCTCTTCGATACTCAAAGCGCGGCCATTGGCGTCGAACTCCACCACACCGAAACGCTCTGGATCGTTGACGTGGTAGCCGAACACGGTCGCCCCTTCAGTTTGCTCAGAGGCGGCGCGCAGGTTATCGGAGAAGTGCTGACCGTAGAAAATGTTGTCGCCCAGGATCAGACAGCATGGGTCATTGCCGATGAACTCTTCACCGATGATGAACGCTTGTGCCAGGCCGTCCGGGCTTGGCTGTTCGGCGTAGCTCAACTTGATGCCGTACTGACTGCCATCACCCAGTAGCTTGCGGAAGCATGGCAGGTCGTCAGGAGTAGAAATGATCAGGATTTCCCGCATACCCGCCAGCATCAGCACCGATAGGGGGTAAAAGATCATGGGTTTGTCGTAGATTGGCAACATTTGCTTGGAGACGCCCAGGGTCAGCGGGTGCAGACGCGTCCCCGAACCGCCAGCCAGAATGATCCCTTTACGATTGGTCGTGTTCATTTGTTCAAAGCTTCCATAAGCATGCGGGTTACACCACTTTGCCAATCCGGCAAGTGCAATGAAAAAGCGTCGCGGAGCTTGTCCGTCGCAAGGCGAGAGTTCAACGGACGGCTGGCGGGCGTGGGGTATTGCGTTGTCGCGATGGGATTGATCGTTTGCACTGCCAACGGTTCACCGTTCGCCCGTGCAAATTCAATCACGTAGCTCGCGTAGGCGTGCCACGACGTCTCGCCCGCAGGCACCAGATGGTAAATGCCGCACAAGGCGGGGTTATCCAAGGTTTGCTGCAAGGCCGCTGTCGCAACATCGGCCAGAAGGTCTGCACCCGTAGGTGCTCCGATCTGGTCGGCAATCACATTAAGCGATTCCCGGTCCTTGGCCAGCCGCAGCATGGTCTTGGCGAAATTGTTGCCGCGCGCTGCATACACCCAACTGGTACGGAAGATCAGATGCTTGCAACCCGATGCCACGATCAGTTGCTCACCTTCCAGTTTGGTCGCGCCATAGTAGTTCACGGGAGCAACGGCATCGGTTTCACGCCAGGGCGTAGTGCCTGTGCCATCAAACACGTAGTCGGTGGAGTAATGAACGAGAAGCGCATCCAGCGTCTTGGCTTCTTCGGCCATGACTCCGCTCGCCAGGGCATTCACCGTATGGGCCAATTCGCGCTCGGTTTCAGCCTTGTCGACGGCCGTGTAGGCCGCCGCGTTGACGATGACATGTGGCGCAACGGCACGAATCGTGGCCCGTAGGGCGTCAAGATCCGATAGGTCGCCAGACAGCGTTCCGTAGGGCGTGGTGGCGGGATGACGATCCAGCGCGACCACCTCACCCAACACGCTGAGCGCGCGCTGCAGTTCCCAGCCGACTTGGCCGTTCTTGCCGAGCAGAAGAAGCTTCATGCCTTGTCGGCACGCGCGGCGTAGTTCTTGTCGATCCATTGCTGATAGCTGCCGCTCTTCACGTGCGCCACCCACTCAGGATTATCGAGGTACCACTGCACGGTCTTGCGGATGCCCGATTCGAAGGTTTCTTCTGGGGTCCAGCCCAATTCCCGCTGGATCTTGCTGGCGTCGATCGCGTAACGCAGATCATGGCCGGGGCGATCCTGCACGTAGGTCAACAGATCGACGTGAGGACGGAAAGCCGATTCTGGACGCAGTTCATCGAGCAAGGCACAAACAGTGCGCACCACTTCGATGTTCTGCTTCTCGTTGTGGCCGCCGATGTTGTAGGTCTCCCCTACCTCACCCTCGGTCACGACTTTGTAAAGCGCGCGCGCGTGGTCTTCTACGAACAGCCAGTCGCGGATCTGGTCGCCCTTGCCGTAAATCGGCAGAGGCTTGCCTTCCAGCGCGTTGAGGATCACCAGCGGGATCAACTTCTCGGGGAAGTGGAATGGCCCGTAGTTGTTCGAGCAGTTGGTGACCAGCGTCGGCAGGCCGTAGGTACGAGCCCAGGCACGAACAAGGTGGTCGGAGCTGGCTTTACTGGCCGAATACGGCGAGCTTGGCTGATAGGGCGTCGTTTCGGTGAAAAGATCTTCCGGACCTTCCAAGTCGCCATACACCTCATCGGTGGAGATGTGATGGAAACGGAACGCCGACCTGCGCGCCTCGTCGAGTGCCGACCAGTAACCGCGAGCGGCTTCCAGCAACGCGTAGGTGCCGATGATGTTGGTCTGTATAAATTCGGATGGGCCGCTGATAGAGCGGTCAACATGGGACTCGGCAGCCAGGTGCATCACCGCATCAGGTTGATGCTCGCGAAACACGCGATCCAGTTCCTCGCGGTTGCAGATGTCCACATGTTCGAAAACATAGCGTTTATCCTGGTCGACGCTCTGCAGAGACTCTAAGTTGCCCGCATAGGTCAACTTGTCCACATTGACGACAGAGTCGGTGGTGTTCGAAATGATGTGACGCACGACCGCTGAGCCAATGAAGCCAGCGCCGCCTGTGACTAGGATTTTCACGCGAGTTTCTTACCTTGAGTTGCTGACAGCCGGGTAGGACGGCCGTCTGATCCATGGAAACGAGTACCGAATGCAGTGGCTTCGGCGTCTAGACTCATCCGACTGAAGCGCCCGTAACGAGTTCGAACGTGCAGCGATAAAAACGCCCGCTAGTTTAGCGCCAATTGCCATCATTAATAAGGTACATGTTTATCGATTCATCCATGTAATCCTCTTAGTCAGCCGGATGGCATCATGGCTTACGCTTCCTAGGCCCCGTATTAAACGCAGGCACCTTCCTCACCGGCTTGACCGCAGGCGCTTCGGCCGCGACGTCTCCGCTGTCGACCCATTTGCCCAGATTGCGCTTCCCTGCCCCGCCGCCGCTGACTTTTGGCTTCTTCGGTTTTTTCGGCTTCTTCAGAATCTGGCCGCTGGCATCCGTGACCGGCACGCGGTGTTCCGGAATGAAGTCCGGCTCTTCCTTGCGCTGGAGTGTCTGGCGGGTCAGGACTTCGATGGCGCTCAGCAGCTCGACTTCGTCGGCGCAGACCAGGGAGATGGCTTCGCCGGTCTGCCCGGCACGGCCGGTGCGGCCGATGCGGTGGACGTAGTCTTCGGCGACGATGGGCAGGTCGAGGTTGACCACGGTTGGCAGGTCGTCGATGTCCAGACCGCGGGCGGCGACGTCGGTGGCGACGAGAATTTGCACCTCGCCGACCTTGAAACGGTCCAGCGCGCGCTGGCGGGTGGCCTGTGGCTTATCGCCGTGGATGCCGTCGGCGTTGATGCTCAGGCCTTGCAGGCGCTCCACGAGTTGATCGACACCGACTCGGGTTTTGGCGAACACCAAGACTTGGCCCCACCGCTGTTTTTTCAGCAGGTGAATGAACAGCTCGGTTTTGCGCTTCTTGTCGACGGTCACCACCCATTGCTTGACCGAAGAGGCCGCCACGTTGCGAGGGCTGACTTCGATGCCCAGCGGGTTGGTCAGCATCTGGCTGGCCAGCGCGCGGATCGGGTCGGAAAAGGTGGCGGAAAACAGCAGCGTCTGGCGGCGTTTGGGCAAGGCCGCGTAGATCCCGCGCAGCTCTTCGGAAAAGCCCAGGTCGAGCATGCGGTCGGCTTCGTCGAGTACCAGGGTCTGCACTTGAGAGAACTTGACGGCGTTCTGGCGGTTCAGGTCGAGCAGGCGTCCGGGGGTTGCCACCAGTACGTCGACACCGCGACGCAGTTTCATCATTTGTGGGTTGATGCTCACGCCGCCGTACACCGCGTAGGTGGTCAACGGCAGGTGCTCGGCATATTGGCGAATGGCTTCGTGGACTTGTTCGGCCAGCTCGCGGGTCGGGACCAGAATCAGCGCTCGCACCGAATTAGGGGCGACTTTGGGGCCTTCCATGGTGAGGCGTTGCAGCAGCGGCAACGCGAAACCTGCGGTTTTACCGGTGCCGGTCTGGGCCGCGGCCATCAGGTCGCGGCCTTCCAGCACGGGAGGAATGGCCTTGGCCTGAACGGGGGTGGGCGTCTGGTAGCCAAGCGTCTCAAGGGCGCGCAGCAGGGGTTCGATCAGGCCGAGTGTGGCGAATGTCATGGTTGTACCGTTGAAAGAGGGTCAGGCGTATCAAGAAGACGCGCAGTTTACCCTGCTTGCACCGGACTCTGCTTGCGCCACTGCGGCAAGCCGATCAGCACCACGGCGCTGATGATGACCGCCATGGCCGCCATTTCGGCAGCGCCGATGCGCTCGCCCGCGAACACCACGCCCAACAGCACCGCCACGGCCGGGTTGACGTAGGCGTAACTGGTTGCCGCGGCGGGCCTGACGTTTTTCAGCAGGTACATGTATGCACTGAACGCGACGATGGACCCGAACACCACCAGATAGGCCATCACCAACCAGCCGGAGAGGCCCGGCGACTGGGTCATCCGCTCGCCACTGAGGTAACTGCCGACCAGCATCATGGCGCCCGCGGTCAGCATTTCGCAGCCACTGGCCATGGCGCCGGGGGGCAAGGGCAAGTAACGGCTCCACACCGAGCCAAACGACCATGCCGCTGCCGCCGAGACCACCAACACCGCGCCGAGCGGGCTGGATTGAAGGTTGGAGCCGAGGTTGAGCAGGCAGATGCCGATCAAGCCCAGCACGATGCCGGCCCACTCCAGCCGCGTGTTGCGGTGGCCCCAGATCAGCCCGAACAACAAGGTGAACAATGGCACGACCGCCACGGCCAACGCCGCCACCCCGGAGGCCACGCCGTTGTGCTCGGCCAGGGTCACACCCCCATTGCCGCACGCCAGCAGCAGGCCGCCGACCATCGCCGACGCCTTCCACTGCTTCCAGGTCGGCATCGGCGCGCCGCGCAGGCGCATGAAGGCGAACAGAATGGCCCCGGCAATGGTGAAACGCAGCCCCGCCATCAACAGCGGAGGCCAGGTTTCGATACCGATGCGGATGGCGAGATACGTCGAGCCCCAGATCACATAAAGCGCGAAAAAGGCTCCGATAAGCACCAAGGGAAAGCGGCGGGATGCAGGCATGAAAGACTCGACCACAAACGATGATTTTTATGGAGAGCCAGTGTAGAGAGGTTACTGCGAGAGGGTCAGTTACAACTGGGCGCGATTCGACCGATACACTTTTGCGCGGCGCAACGATCAGTTCTTCAGCACCCGCGATGTTTGGTGATGGCCTCGGCGATTTTTTTCGCTGGCACCTTTTGCAGCGTGCACAACAGTTGGTGCGACACCCCTGCGACGCCGTGGGTCTCGCGCAGCGCCCGGCTCAAATGGGCCGTCAGGTTTGCCGCCATTTCCGCATCGGCCAGTGCCCGGTGAGCCTTGCCGGTGGCAGGCAGGCCCGCCCAAGAGGTCAATGTCCCCAGCTTGTGATTCGGCGCGCTGGGCATTAGACGCCGAGCCAGTAGCATCGAGCAGGCAAAGCTTTGCTCGCGGGTGCGTTTGATGCGGGAGAATTCGTAGTCCCAGAATTTCTGGTCGAAGGCGGCGTTGTGAGCGACCAGCGGGGTCGAACCCACGAACTCCGCCACTTCGTTCATGACACGCTCCGCTGGCGGCGCCGTACGCAGCATGGCGTTACTGATACCGGTCAGCGACTCGATGAATGCGGGAATCCGCACGCCTGCGTTCATCAGGCTCTGATAACGCTCGACGATGACGCCTTGCTCCATGATGACCACGGCAATTTCCGTGGCGCGGCAACTGCTGCTGGGGGAAATGCCGGTGGTTTCGAAGTCGATGACGGCGATTCGTTCTTGCATGAGTCGTTAAAACCTTGAATTGATCTGTTTCGCAGCGAACCCACCCGTGAGCGGGGATGCAGTAGCACGGGATGACCGAGCGGTCAGCTCTTGAGCAGCAACCTGCCTTCGATGGGTATGTAACGGCTGGCCGCGCGGATCAGCGAATTGGCGGTCAACCCCGGCACGCCATAGGCCACTGCCTCGACGCCATGCTTGGTGATGATGCGCTCGAGCAGCAGGTCGAAATCCCCGTCGCCGGAGGCCAGCACCACCTCATCCACATTCGGCGCAACGTCCATGATGTCGATGGTGATCCCCACGTCCCAGTCGCCTTTGGCCGAACCGTCGCTGCGCTGAATGTACGGCTTGAGCTTGACCGTGAAACCCAGGTTGCGAAGGATCTGCTGAAACTGCTGTTGTTTGCTGTCGCCCCGATCGATGGCATAAGCGTAGGCTTCGACGATCTGCCCGCGCTTGCTGATGTCCGCCCACAGTGCGGCATAGTTGAAATGGCAACCATGGGCCTGACGCACGGTGTAATACAAGTTCTGTACGTCGGCGAACACCGCGATTCTTCTCACCCGAACTCCTCGATGCGCTGACAAGCGGCAAGGGTCCGAACGTCGGACCGGCGTTCAGTATGCCAGTTTGGAGAAGGGATTGAAGGGCGAACTCGCGCGATGGAAGGCCGGAAAGATGACAATCCGCCATTAAGTGGAAGGAGCGCTTGCCGACGGCGAAACGAGGCTCGCCGCCGGCAGGTCGGCGTTTGACTGCTCAGGGGTGAGGGTCAGACGTAGCTGTCGTCGTCATCACCGCCAAAGAATCCGCCGTCGTCGCTGCCGTAATCGGTGTCAGCGAAGCCGCCCGTATCATTGCCCCAGTTATCGTTGCTGGTGACGCGCTGTTGGTCGTCGCCCCAGCCACCGTTGTCGGGCACGTTGTCGCTGGCCGGTTGCGCGGGCTGCTGCTCGATGATCTCGACGATTTCCTGTGGCTGGCTGTTGTGATGAAACAGGCTGCTGATGCCCTCGGCCAGCATCACACCACCGGCCACACCGGCTGCGGTTTTCAGCGCGCCGCCCAAAAAGCCGCTGCCGAACGGCGCGGCAGGCGCCTGCTGTTGCGGCTGGCCGTAGTTGCCTTGGGGTGGTGGGCTGTAAGGGGGTGGGCTTGCCGGGCCATCGCGCCAGCCATTGCCGCTGGGCGGAGGGCTGGAGGGCCGGGAAAACGACGAAGCGGGCTGCTGCGGCTGCGACTCGCGAGAGCCGCTACCGAAGATGCTCGACAAAAAGCCACCGCTTTGCTGCGGGGCCTGCGCCTTGGCGCGTTGCAGCTCGGCCTGCAGTTGCTGGATCTGCTCGTCGCGCTGACGGTTCTGGGCCTCCATTTGCTTGAGCGCGACTTCCTGCACCAGAATGGCCTGAGCCATGTAGTACGGCGCTGCAGGCTGCCGGGTCAGGTGCTCCTTGATCAGCGCCTCGGCCTGGGCGTCACGGGGGGCCGAATCGGTCTCTGCTCGTTTGAGTTTGTCAAACAAGCCATCGATCAGGGTTTGCTCTTCGGTGTTCATGGCGACCTCGTTAGATTGCCGTAGGAATTCTGCGACTGACGCACATGTCAGACACAAACAGTAATGGGGCGTTTCAAGGGCCTTTCAACAGCATGTAGAAAAATTTAAGAACGGCCGCCCTTGCCCGCAGGTTGGCCCGCTCAGAAGCACTAAGTTACAGTGTTCGCTTGCCTTGGCCTGTGATCCTTTCATGAACCCGCTGACCATTATTCAAGACTCGCTTTATTTCTTCCGACGCAACATCGCGAGCATCCTCACCCTGTGCCTGCCGCTGGTGATCCTTGAGGCCCTGAGTAAACAGCTGTTGAGCAGCGCCATCGGGCCGAATGCTTCCGCCAACTGGCAACTGCTGACCGGCCTGCTGTTTTACCCGCTTTACACCGGCGCGCTGATCCTGTTCCTCGATGCCAAGACACGGGGCGACACCCCCGGCACGCGCGACCTGCTGGCCGCGACGCTGCGGCTGTGGCCGACCTTCGCGGTGCTTACCGCCTTGAGCACACTGCTGATCATGGCCGGGTTTTCGCTGCTCATCGTTCCCGGCATCTGGGTGATGATCAAGCTGGTGTTCTCCGAATACCTTTTAGTGCTGCGCGGGCTGGGTCCGCTGGACGCCATGCGCGAAAGTTTCATGATGACCCGCGGCCACCTGGTACGGATTCTCGCGTGCGTGCTGTTCGTCTACATCCCGCTTTCCGTACTCGAAGGCTTGAGCCTCTACGTGCTGCCTGACCAGCAGAGCCCGATGCTCTCGCTGACGGTCGACAGCATTTCGAGCTTCCTGCAACTGTTCATCAGTGTAGTGATGTTTCGTTTGTTCATGCTGATCGACCAATCCGCCCGAACGGCCTGAGGAGCGCCGATGCGAGCTTTATTGCGGTGGGGTCTCGCCCTGGTCCTGTTGATTGCCCTGATGGCAGCGCTGATCTACGACATGACGTGGCACCCCGCCAGGCAGGAGCCGTCCACCGTAACCTGCAACGCCAAAGACGCCCCGCCACCGCTGCTCGTGCCGGGTCAGGCGCTGAAGGTCATGACGTGGAACATTCAGCATCTGGCGGGCAAACGCTACGTGTTCTGGTACGACATGGCCGATGGCAGCGGACCGGACGAGCGACCTACACCCGAAGACATCGCTTATAACCTCGACGAGGTCGCGCGAGTGATTCGCGACGAGCAGCCGGACGTCGTGTTGCTTCAGGACATAGACGACGGTGCCAAAAACACGGACTACAGCAACCAACTGGCGTTGCTGCGGGATCGGATCACCGATCTCTACCCTTGCAGCACCGAAGCGTTCTACTGGAAGGCGGACTTCTTTCCCGACCCGCACATCTACGGCAGCGTCGGCACCAAACTCGCCACCCTCAGCCGCTACCGCATCGACAAGGCCGAGCGGGTGCAGCTCCCAACCTCAGGTGGCCATTTCATCAGCCGCCAATTCGCACCCAAGCAGGCACTGCTGATCAGCGAACTGCCGCTCAGCAGCGGCGGACGGCTGGCGGTGGTCAACACGCAACTGGGGGACAGCCGATCGGAGCACGACACCCTACGGCGTCAGGTGTCGGCCATCGCCGAACGCCTTGACGGCTTTGAGAAAGCCGGTATCCCGTGGGTCGGCGGCGGTGACTTCAATCTGCTGCCTCTTAGGCAATACGCCCAGTTACCCGCCGAACAGCGCGAGCGCTACAGCCCTGACAGCGAACTGCGCGTACTCACGGGCAAATTTCCCGTGATCCCCAGCATGGAAGAGGCTACTGGCGCAGAACGTCGCCGGTGGCTCACCCGCTTCCCCAATGACCCGAGGGTCAGCGGCCCCGACCGTACGCAGGATTACCTGTTTTACAGCCCGGCGCTGAAGCGAATCGATGCCCGCGTGCGGCAGGTCGACACCTTGCTGATTTCCGATCATTTGCCGGTGATCGGGCGCTTTTTACTTCATGCGAATGAATGATGCTCACCGCACGGGTGCGTGATCGGCAACGCACCCTGCGCGAGCGCTACTTCCTCGGTTTAGCCCGCGCCGTGGGCTCGGCAATCAGGGGATCATCGGGCCAATAGTGCTTGGGGTATCGCCCTTTCAAATCCTTTTTGACGTCGGCATAGGTGCTGCGCCAGAAGTTGGCCAGGTCCTGCGTGACCTGCACCGGGCGCCGCGCAGGCGACAGCAGGTGCAGCTTGACGATCTGCCGGCCGCCCGCAATGCGCGGGGTGTCGGACAGCCCGAACAACTCCTGCAGGCGAACCGCCAGGATCGGCGGGTATTCGCTGTAATCCAGTCGTACGGATGAACCCGACGGCACGCTGAGATGGTGGGGCGCCTGTTCGTCCAGCCGCTGCGGCAGCGGCCACGGCAGCAGGCTGTGCAGGATCGATGAAAGATCCAGTTGGCTGAAATGGCTCAGCCGCGTGACCTTGCCCAAATAAGGCAACAACCAGTGCTCGAGCGTGGTCAACAGGGCCTCGTTGCTGACATCCGGCCATTCGCTGCTGTCGTGCGTTTCCAGATCGAGGCGGCGCAACAGGTCCACCCTTGCCTGCCACTGGCGCAGTTCCGGCGTCCAGGGCAGCAATTCGAGCCCCTTGCGCCGCACCAGCGCGAGCAACGCGTGCCCGCGGGTCGCCTCGTCCAGGCCGGTCAAGGGCTCCCGGCCGATGATCAACTCACCGACCTTGCGCTGGCGCTCGGCCCGGAATATGCCTTCGCGCTCGTCCCATTCCAGGTGGTCGACGTGACTCACCTGCTCAGCCAGCACCGAATCGAACAGCGCGGGATCGAACTCAGCCGCCAGGTAGATCCGTTCCTCACGCTGGCCCTGGCGACTGCCGAGTTCAGCGATCACCAGCCAGGGCTCCTTCATCAATGCGTCCGGCTCTGCGAACAGGGCTGCGCGGCCGTTGCTCAGCCGGTATTCCGCGCCTCCCGCTTTGCGTTGTTGCGCGACACGATCGGGGTACGCCAAGGCCAGCAACGCACCGACCCAGCGTGGATGATCGGGGTCAGCAACCGGCCGTTTCACAGCGTCTTTGAGATAGCTGCGGTACTGCCGAGCGAGCTGCTTGGCACGCTGCACCCCGCCTTGGGCGCTTCGCCCTGCCCGCTCCGTCCCTGCCAGCAGTGTCAGACGGCTGTGAAGGTCGGCCCCCGCGCCCCGCAGGATGTCACGCTCGCCGAGCAATGCCGCGACATCGCAGGCGAGCCTGCCAAGGCCCAGATCCTGTCCACGCAGCAACAAGTGAGCAATGCGCGGGTGCGCTGGGACTTCGGCCATGGCCTGCCCGTGGAGGGTCAATTTCCAGCTTTCGCCAGGGCTGCAACTCAAAGCGCCCAGACGCGCGAGCAAGTCCTGCGCCTGTGCATAGGAGGCTGACGGGGGCAGGTCGAGCCAGGTCAACTGGGTGGGCTCGACGCCCCAACGCGCCAACTGCAACGCGAGCCCTGCAAGATCTGCCTGAAGAATCTCCGCAGTGCCATAACCGGCCAACTGTTCGTGTTGCGCTTCCGACCACAGCCGATAGCAAACACCCGGCTCCAGACGCCCCGCCCGCCCTGCTCGTTGCGTGGCGCTGGCGCGGGAAATCCGTTGGGTCTCCAGACGCGTCATGCCGCTGCCCGGATCGAACCGCGGTACTCGCGCCAACCCGGCATCGATTACCACGCGGACGCCGTCGATGGTCAGGCTGGTCTCGGCGATGTTCGTCGCCAGCACCACCTTGCGCTTGCCCGCTGGCGCCGGGTCGATGGCCGCGCGCTGTGCACTCAGGTCCAACTCGCCATGCAGCGGACAGAGCATCACATCACTGCGCTCGCCCAAGGCATCGGCTAACTGTTGATGGACGCGACGAATCTCCGCCTGCCCAGGCAGGAACACCAATAAACTGCCCGATTCATTGCCCAACGCATCAAGCACGGTTTGCACGACACGCGGCTCGATGAACTCACCCGGCTGAAACGGTCGGCCCCACCGCAGCGCCACCGGAAACATCCGCCCTTCGCTGCTGATCACCGGCGCATCGTCGAGCAGGCTCGACAGCCGCTCGCCTTCGAGGGTCGCCGACATCAGGAGGATTTTCAGCGGTTGCTCGTCCCGGAACAACGCACGGCCGTTGAGGGTCAGCGCGAGGGCAAGATCGGCGTCGAGGCTGCGCTCGTGAAATTCGTCGAAGATCAACAGCCCGACGCCTTCCAGGGAAGGGTCTTCCTGCAAACGTCGGGTCAGGATGCCTTCGGTCACCACTTCGATACGGGTGGCCGGGCCGACCTTGCTCTCCAGTCGAATCCGGTAGCCCACCGTTTCACCGACTTTTTCCCCCAGCTCCGACGCTAGCCGCTCAGCAGCGGCCCGGGCGGCCAGACGACGGGGTTCGAGCATCAGGATGGTCTGCCCTGCCAGCCACGGCTCCCGCAAGAGCGCGAGGGGAACGCGTGTGGTCTTGCCCGCACCGGGCGGCGCTTCGAGTACCGCTTCGTGACGGTGGACCAAGGCCTGGCACAGCGCAGGCAGGGCGGCATCGATGGGTAGGGAAATCATGGCGGCTCCAAACACGGGTCGCCGATTATACGGGTCTGGCTCGCGTCTTTGCTTCTCACGACACCGAACCGTCGCGCTCACGGGATAGTCTTATTGGTTAGGCATTTGCCTTGTATAGTTGCGACTTCCTCTGAGGAGATCTTCATGCGTATTCCTTCCCGTTTGATCGGCGGTGCTCTGGTTGTCAGCCTGCTGGCTCAACTGACCGCTTGCGGCAGCATTTTCTACCCCGAACGCCGCGGCCAGATTCAAGGCAGCGGCCGGATGGACCCCGCAATCGTGGTGCTCGACGCCATCGGTTTGCTGTTCTACATCATCCCCGGCGTGATCGCGTTTGGCGTCGATTTCGCCACCGGCGCCATCTATCTGCCCCAAGGCAAACAGGCGCAAGTCGACCCGCAGAAGCTGCAACCCGCCGTGCGTGCGGATGGCACGGTCGACAATGCCAAGTTGCAGGCCATCCTGCAGGCCGAACTGGGCCGCAGTCTGCCATTGGATGACCCACGCCTGATTCAGCACAAAGGCAGCGTGGAGCAACTGGCGTCACTGGGTCTGGTGCCCTCCGCCTGATGATTTACGTCGATTCGCTGAGGAAGCGCCATGAACAGCAGTCCTGAACATGCCCGGTTATTGCGTCTGGCAACGCGAGCCTCGCTGGCGGTGGCCAGTGTTCTGGTGATCGCCAAAGCCGTTGCCTGGTGGCTGAGCGGGTCCGTCAGTCTGCTGGCGGGCTTGACCGACTCGCTGCTCGATGGCGCGGCCTCCTTCCTCAACTTGCTGGCGGTGCATTACGCGTTGCGTCCGGCCGATGACGACCATCGTTACGGTCACGGCAAGGCCGAGGCCCTGTCCGGGATGGCGCAATCGTTGTTCATCGCCGTCAGTGCGTGCCTGATCGCCTTTCAAGCAATCGAGCGCATTCAGCACCCCGAGCCGCTGAACGCCCCTGGCTTGGGCATGTTGGTCATGCTGCTGTCGATCGTGCTGACGGTCGCGCTTCTGGCTCTGCAACGCAAAGTGGTCAAGGAGACCGGCTCAGCCGCGATCCGCGCCGACTCGCTGCACTACCGTTCCGACCTGCTGCTCAACGTCAGCATCATGGTGGCGCTGGGCCTGGCCTACTTCGGATACGGCCAACTGGATGCCTGGTTCGGTCTAGCCATCGCCTTCTACATTTTGTGGAGTGCGGTTTCCATCGCTCGCGAGACGGTGTCAGTGCTGATGGACGCGGAACTGGAGCCAGGTGTCAGCGCGAAGATGCTCGAACTGGCGCAAGGTGTCCCCGGCGTGCTCGGCGCCCATGACTTGCGCACACGCATTTCGGGTAACCACTGGTTCGTGCAGTTGCACCTGGAATTGCCCGGCACCTTGACCCTGTCGGTCGCGCATGACCTGTGCGTTCAGGTCGAGCAAGCGATCATCAGCGAATACCCGAAGGCCGAAGTGCTGGTCCACGCCGACCCGCAGGAAGTGGTGAATCAAGCCGGCAGTCCGGTCCTGAATTGAGGGATGGGGCAGCCGTGCGGGCAGAGACGAGGCCCCGCAACGGCTGTGCCCTGACTCACTGCTGAACGCTGTACCCCCGACCCGCGTAGCACCCCGCCATGGCTTGGCGGAATAGTCCGACAACTTCCGGCGCCGGCTGATAGGTCGCGGTGGACGGATCGAAATTGCTCTGCTGTATCGCATACTGATAGCAGTCGTAGCGATCCTGAGCGATCGGCTGCTCGCCCTGACCGTTGGCGGGATAGGCGAGCACTTCATACGGGCTGCCCTGTTGGATCGGCTGCTCAGGGCTGTACACCGGCTCAACGCCCTGCGGCGGTTCGGCCACGACGTATTCCTGGGTGCTCTGCTCATAGGAGTAGTAAGTGCCCGCCGCCAGGAAGAACAGCGCGCTGCCCAGCCAGACCTGTTGGGCATAATCGGGCAGATACCGCACCCGCACGCCCCGTGGTGGCTCGACGACGACGTAACGCGGACCTTGGGGGCGGTACCAGTAGCCACCCGAGTAAAAATAATCATTGCCGCGATAAGGCACGCGAGAGTAACCGCCGGGGATGCGATCGATCTCGTAGCCTGGACGGTAGCGCGGTCCCGAGCCCCAGCCATCGCCATGCCCCCCGGGGTGGCCGACCACGGGCGGGCGATTGTCCCCCCCTCGCCAAGGGTTATCACGGGGCTGATCCCGATAAAAACCCTGGCGCGGCGGTTGCGTCTGAATGGCGGTGTCGGGGCGACTCTGAATGGGCAGGCTGTTCTGGCGGTCTTGCAACTGGCGCTGTTGCAACTGTTGCTGCTGTTGGCGCTGTTGCTGTTGAAGCTGCTCTTGGCGTTGTTGCTGCAACTGCTCCTGACGCTGTTGATTGCGCTCGCGGTCTTGTTGCTGGCGCTGCTGATCGAAGCGCTGCTGCTGTTGCTGCTGGATCTGGCGCTGCTGATTCAACTGCTCCTGCTGGCGCTGCTGCTGGAATTGCTGTTGCTGTTGCTGGCGTTGCTGCTGATCGCGCTGGCGGTCTTCGTTGAAACTGCGCTGCTGATTCTGTTGCTGCTGGCGCTGCATCTCGAAGCCACGCTGCTGTTGCTGACGTTGCTCGTTGCGCTGCTGTTGTTGCTGATTGTTATCGTCGGCCAACACCTGAGCGCTGATGCTCAAGGCCAAAAGACTGACACCTGCCAAACGCCAGATGCGCATGCTCATGCTTTCCTCACTGCGGCGCGGATACCTGATGATAGGACTGCGTAATGGGTGCGCCGTTCGCCGCACTCTATCAGCGAGAAGCATGCCGTGAAACTGCGATGCCCGCGCAGGGAGGGCCGAGGAGGCTCCCGAATCGCGGGCATAAAAAAAGAGGGCTCGTCAGCCCTCTTTTGGATACTTCGCCCTGGCTCGACGCTTTTGACGCCGGCTCACCTCGCATCGTCTTCTGGACAGTGCGTAGCCCGGTGGCCTGGTCAACCCTGTCGGATTGGAGGCCGCGGCTGGCCTGATTGGGCGGGCCGCGCTGGACGCTATGTCCGGGCAGTGATTCTGTTGAAAAGAATAGGCCTACAGGAGCGACAGAGGATTGCGAATGTTGCTGAGGAAAACACCACTTGCGCAATTTTTCCCTTCGGATGAATAATTCGGCGCAATTGATCGAATAAAGGAGTCAGTCGTGAGCAAACTCGACAGATATGACCTGAGTATACTGGCCGAATTGCAGCGCGATGCCCGCATCTCCAATCAGGAGCTGGCCGAGCGCATCGGGCTGTCCCCGTCACCCTGCTCGCGCCGCGTCAAACAGTTGGAGGACGACGGCTACATCGTCCGGCAGGTGGCCCTGCTCGATCGCAAACTGCTGGGGTTGAGCCTGACCGCCTATGTGCTGATCGGCATGGACCGGCACACGCCGGACCGTTTCGAAAACTTTGAACAGCAGATCCGCAACCTGCCGCAAGTGCTGGAATGCAGCCTGGTGACCGGAGTCGACGCCGACTACCAATTGAAAGTGGTCGTGCCGGACATGGAGCACTATCAGAAATTCCTGCTCGGCCACCTCACCCGTATCGATGGCGTGACCAGCGTGCGCTCGAGCTTCGTGCTCAATCAGGTGCTGGCCAGCACCGAATTGCCCTTGGTGCATTTGCGCAACTGAACCCAGTTGCGTTTTTTTGACCTGCTGCCTTACCGATTGGAGACGACCATGGAGCCCGAACTGTTCGAAGAATGGATGATGACCATTCTGGTAACCGTGTTGATCGGCTTCATGGCGTTCATCGTCTGGGACCTGGCGAAGAAATCCAGCGCAGGGCGCTTCGGCACGATCATGCTGTTCGGTGTGCTGGGCCTGGGCGTGCTGGCGTTCGTGATCAAGAGCGCGGTGATCGCCTACCTTGAGCAACACCCGTAACGGCTCACTGGCAACCTCCCGTAAAGCCGTGCTCTCCTAGGCTCGTCAAAGCTTGGCGGGGACTTCTCGCCATTGCCCCTGATCCAGCCCGTCGATGCTCCAGTCGCCAATTCTCACCCTCACCAACCGCAAGGTTGGCAGGCCGACGGCTGCGGTCATCCGGCGCACCTGACGATTGCGACCTTCCTTGATGATCAGTTCCAGCCAATGGGTGGGTACGCTTTTGCGAAAACGCACCGGCGGGTTGCGCGGCCACAGTTCGGGTTCGTCGAGCAGCAGGGCCTGCGCTGGCAAGGTCGGGCCATCGTTCAGCTCGACGCCATCACGCAGCATTTGCAACTGCCTTTCAGACGGCTCGCCTTCGACCTGCACCCAATAGGTTTTCGCTAGTTTGTGCCGGGGATCGGCAATACGCGCTTGCAACTGCCCATCATTGGTCAGCAGTAACAGGCCCTCGCTGTCGCGGTCCAGTCGCCCGGCGGGATAAACGCCTGGGATGTCGATGAAGTCCTTGAGGGTTGCGCGCCCGTGACCATCACTGAACTGGGTCAGCACGTCGAAGGGTTTATTGAACAGAATCAGCCGCGGTTCGGCAGGCGGCGCCTTGGCAACACGACGAGGCGAGCCCGACGGTTTGGGCGCAGGGCGACGGGCAGGGGGGCGAGGGTTGCGGGGCATATCAACTCGAAGCGAGAAAACAGAAAGAGCCACTTTAGTGGCCCTTTCTTCAAACGCCTAGCGAATCAACGGAATGGCGGCTCATCGAAGCTGCGCAATTTGCGCGAGTGCAGCGAGTTGAGCTGGGTCCGCATGAGGTCCAGCGCCGCGATGCCGATCTTCAGGTGCTGGGTCACCGCACGCTCGTAGAAGGCGTTGGCCGAGCCCGGCAATTTGATTTCGCTGTGCAGCGGTTTGTCCGACACGCAAAGCAGCGTCCCGTACGGCACCCGCAAGCGATAACCCTGGGCTGCGATGGTGCCGCTTTCCATGTCCACCGCGACGGCACGGGACAGGTTGATCAACGGTCGCTCCTGAGCCCAGCGCAGTTCCCAGTTACGGTCGTCATAAGTCAACACGGTGCCGGTGCGCAGGCGCTTTTTCAGGTCGTCGCCGCGCTCGCCGGTGACTTGCGCCGCCGACTCCTGCAACGCCAATTGCACCTCGGCCAACGCGGGGATCGGAATGTTCGGCGGTAGCACGCGATCCAGAATGCCGTCACGGCGCATGTAAGCGTGAGCCAGGACGTAATCACCGATGGTCTGCGACTGACGAAGCCCGCCGCAGTGCCCGATCATCAGCCAGCAATGCGGACGCAGCACGGCGAGGTGATCGGTGATGTTCTTCGCGTTGGACGGGCCGACGCCAATGTTGACCAGCGTCACGCCATGACCGTCTTCGGCGATCAAGTGATAGGCCGGCATCTGATAGCGGTGCCAGACCACACTGGAGACGATAGCCTGCGCCTCGCCGTGATCCATGCTCTTGTCCACCACCACGTTTCCGGGCAACACCATCTTCACGAAGCGCGGGTCGTCGCGAAGTTTTTCAAGGCCGTGGACGATGAACTGGTCGACATAGCGGTGATAGTTGGTGAGCAGGATCCACGGCTGCACGTGGCGCCAGTCGCTGCCGGTGTAGTGCACCAGACGGCGCAGAGAGAAGTCCACGCGAGCGGCATCGAACAACGCCAGCGGCAGCGGATCGGTATTGGCCCAGTCGTAGAGGCCGTCGGCGATGCCATCGGTGGCCGCCGACAAATCGGTGCTCGGGAACACCCGCGCCAGCGTCGCCGCCGTCACGCCCGTGCCCGCCAGTTCATCGCCCTGCTCGACGACGTAGGGGTACGGAATGTTTTGCTCGCTGACACCGACCTCGACAGTGACGGTGAAGTCATTCATCAAGGGCGTCAGCTGTTCGATCAGGTATTTGCGAAACGCCGCCGGGTGGGTCACGGTGACGCTGTAGGTCCCGGGCAGTTGAACCTTGGCGTAGGCGCGAGTGGTCAGCGGCACTTCGCCCTGGCAATGGTAGGTCAGGCGCACTTCGGGGTAGCGGAACAGCAGACGCTCGGCGGCGTCGGGCTCGATGCGGTCCTTGAGGTAACGCTTGAGCGCCTGGCTCAACGCGCTGGTCGCACGACCGTGCAGTTCGGCAAGCCGGTCCACGGCTTGCTCGGCAGTTTTTACGACGACAAAAGCTTCAGTCACGATGTGCATCCTTCTGATCTTGCAAGGCTCCATCTTGCCTGCAACGACGAACGAAGGCACGAAATGATGGAAGCCGTACCGCATGCCCCTGCAGGAGCGCGGCCGAGGATTCACGCCACCTGTGGCGAAGACCGGGCGACCAACGCTTCGACATCCACCCCACGCGGCAGCGCGCCGTACACCCGGCCCGGCTGATCGATACGCCCGGCGATGAAACCGTCGCTGACGGCGGAGTTGCCCGCCTCCAGCAACAATTTGGCCTGAAGCGCCACAGCGATGTCTTCGGTCAACTGCCGTGCGCGGTACTGGATGTCAGCGGTGTCGCTGAACGCCGCCTTCAACCTTTCGATGTGGGAAGCCAGCCGTCGATCGCCATGACCGTCGCCCAATTCGTCGAACAGCGCATCGAGCACGCCCGGCTCTTTGGACAGCGCCCGCAGCACATCCAGGCATTGCACGTTGCCCGAACCTTCCCACGTCGAATTGACCGGAGCTTCCCGGTACAGGCGTGGGAGGATCGTGTCTTCGACATAGCCTGCGCCGCCCATGCATTCAGCGGCTTCGTTGATCATCGCAGGGGCACGTTTGCAGATCCAATATTTGCCCACCGCCGTGACCAACCGGGCAAAACGTGCCTCATGGGCATCCTCGAGCCGCTCCAGCGAGCGTCCCATGCGCATGCTCAACGCCAGCGCCGCCTCGCTTTCCAGGGCCAAATCCGCCAACACGTTCTGCATTAAAGGCTGCTCGTTCAGCAACCGGCCGCTGACACGACGATGCGCGCAATGATGCGCGGCCTGGGTGAGGGCCTGACGCATCAGGGCGCTGGAGCCGGTCATGCAATCGAAACGGGTCATGGCGACCATTTCGATGATGGTGGGCACGCCCCGCCCCTCCTCACCGACCATCCAGGCCAAGGCGCCGCGGAACTCCACTTCGCTGGACGCATTCGACCAGTTGCCCAGCTTGTTCTTCAGGCGCTGTATGTAGAACTCGTTGCGCGTGTCGTCTGGACGATGGCGTGGCAGCAGAAAGCAGGTCAGGCCTTTGTCGGTCTGCGCGAGGGTGAGAAAGGCGTCGCACATCGGCGCCGAACAGAACCACTTGTGCCCTACCAGCTCATAGGCCTGGCCTGGGCCAGGCTGGCCGACCGGGTAGGCCCGCGTGGTGTTCGCCCGCACATCGGTGCCGCCCTGTTTTTCGGTCATGGCCATGCCAATGGTGACCCCGGCCTTGTGGGCGACGCCGACGTTGCGCGGATCGTAGTGAGTGGCGAGGATTTTTGGCAGCCAGGTCTCGGCCAGATCGGGCTGCAAACGGAGCGCGGGGACGCTGGCGAACGTCATGGTCAGCGGGCACCCACTGCCCGCTTCGGCCTGCGAATGGAGATAGCTCATGGCTGCGCGGGCGACATGCGCTCCGCCCTGCGGATCGGTCCATGGCAGCGAAGGAATGCCATGCTCGACAGCGGTTTGCATCAACTGATGATAGGCCGGGTGAAACTCCACCAGATCGATGCGATGCCCATAGCGATCATGGCTGGCGAACACCGGTTTGTTCTGGTTGGCCAGAAAACCCGCTTCCATCAGCGGGCCACCGGCCAGCGCGCCATAGGCATCGATCCGGGCCTCGGCCCAACCGGCACCGAAGCGTCGCGACCACTCTTGAAGCGGCAGGTCAATGCGATAGAGATTGACCCCATCCAGCGACGGCGGCTGGTTAGTGACTTCATGGGTCTCAGCGAACTGATGCAGGTTCATGGCGGGCTCCGGTTCGTTCGGCAGATGCCCTCAGTGAAACACGCACCCAAACGCGAAAGAAGTGCCATAGACGACTAAATCTCGGCGCTTTCGCCCTCCGGCGCGGGGTCATGCGCGGCGCTCGCCCGTGCCGTGCGGTCCTTCCTCGCTCAAGTCACCGGCAACGCCGCGCGCTGCACGTCCAGGCTGAGGCGAAACTGGCTGCCATTGCCCGGCTCGGATTGATGACTCAGACGCCCGCCCTGGAGCTCGATCAATTGCCGACAGATCGCCAGCCCGATGCCGAGCCCGCCGTATTCCCGAGTCATGGAGCCGTCGACTTGGTAGAAGTTGGCATAGAGCGTCTCTTCATCCAACCGGGCAAAGCCGATACCGGTGTCGATGACATCCAGCACCAGCCGCACATCCCGGTCATTGATGACGTGGCCGCTCACGCGGACACGAATCGACCCGGCCTTGGTGAACTTGATTGCATTGTCCAGCAGGCAATCCAGGCATTGGCGCAAGCGAAGGGCATCGCCGTGCAGACTGTCAGGCAGCGTTTCGTCGATCTCGATGTTCAACGCGAGCGACTTGTCTCGCGCCAAGGGCTCGAACGTGCTGCGCACCTGAAACAGCAGATGACGCAGGCTAAACGTCGCGTTTTGCACGGCGATGCGCCGAGCCTGCAGCTCAGTGAGGGTGAGAATGCCGTTGACGATGCCCATCATGTTTTGCGCGGAGTCCGCGGCGGTCTGGCGATAGAGTTCGATTTCGTCCTGGTCACTCTCCATTTGCATCAGCTCCAGGGAGCCGATCACACCGTTCATGGGCGTTCGCAGTTCATGGGTCAAGGTGGCGAGGAACTCATCTTTCAAGCGGTTGCTGACTGCGAGTTGCTGGTTGAGCTTTTCGAGGTCCTGGCTGGACTGGGCCATGATTTGCGCCTGGCGTTCGCGCAAGGTGTTGATGCGATCGGCCAATGCCAGCGACAGCAGTGCAACCTCCACCACCGAGCCGATCTGGCTGGCGTACATGGTCCAGAAGTTGTTCGGCAGATGCCCCAGCAGCATCGTGGCGTTGACGACGCCCCCCAGCAGAAACGCTGACCAGGCAACGATGAAATAGCGCGCCACGCGGCGGCCTCGAAGCCAGGCAACCACGCCAATCAACAGGATCACCGGGGTGAACACCAGCACCAGCGCGGTGACCAGGCGCAAAGCGATGCCGTAATCCATGCACAACGCAAGCACCATGATGATTGCGGCGCAGACCATGGTGAGTACCAAAGGAACGTCCAGCCAAGGTCCCAACCGTGGGGTCTGCAGGAACTTGCGCGCGAACTGACTGGCAAAGAGGAGCGCTGCCGCCATCAGGAAGGTCGTCGAGGTGTTCGCCCACCAAGGGTTGTCTGGCCAGAAGTACTCGATGCCCGCGCCGTTGACCGAGACCTGATACAGGCCGAAGCAGACGATATAGAGGATGTAATAGAGGTAGCTGGTATCCCGCACGCTCAGGTAAATGAACAGGTTGTACACCAGCATCACGGCCAGCACGCCGTAGATCATGCCGAGAATGTAGAACCGTGAGGGCTGCTCTTCGATGTAGGCGTGGCTGGCCCAGAGGTTCAGCGGTGCCTGCAATGAGCCATGGCTGGCCACTCGAATATAGGCGGTCTTGGTGTCATGGGGCTTGAGGTCGAGGTCGAACAGGTAGTTGTTTTGCCTGATCTGACGGCTGGAAAACGGCAGCGTGTCCCCGGTCTGCCACGTCAGGCTGGGTATTGCGCCCTCGCTGGCGAGATAAAGGTCGACATGGTCCATGGGCGGATAGGCCAATTCCAGCAACCAGTCCGTGGCCGCCACGGGATTGAGTGGTCTGTAGGTCAAATCCACTTTCAACCAATACGCCGAACGGGAATACCCGGCATTCAGCGCGCTGGCGTTCAACGCCTGAAACTTCGCCCGCCCTTGGGGAGAGGCGACCTCTTCGATGGTGGCTGCGCCGGTGGGGTCTTCATAAACCAGGGTCGCCGGGCCTAGCGGCAAATTGCGTGTGTCTTCATTGAAATCCACGGCGCTGACCAGCATCGGCACCAGCATCAGCAACCCGATCAGAAGAAAACGCATGGGAAACCGCCCGTTTCAGCGTGGGCGGCGTCGCAGATTTCCCGAACCATTGAAGGCGACATTTTGTTCCGGGATGCCCCGGCCAACTGGGATAGCGGGCAACGCACTTGCTTTTTCTCTGATGGCAGGAAGAACACAGCTAAGCGAAAGCATAGCGTTTGATAGCTGGATGACACTATTTAAATCGTCACACATCTGCCTTTCCTTAACCTTTCATGACCACCGTTCATCTTTCTTCTCAAAGACCCGGTCTAGAGGGGTTCGGCTTGAGATCCGGAAAATTGTGATACCCACCATCGGCCCGACAAAAGCTTTAGTGGTAAGCTCGCGCACCATGACTATCTATAGCTCCCGCCCCGTTGTCCTCTGTCTCTCCGGCCACGACCCCAGTGGCGGCGCCGGTTTGCAGGCAGATATCGAAGCCCTGCTCGCCCAAGGTTGCCACGCCGCCCCTGCGGTCACTGCCCTGACGGTGCAAGACACCGTGAACGTCACCGATTTTCGGGTGCTGGATCGCGAATGGGTGCTGGCCCAAGCCCATGCCGTGCTCAACGACTCGACAGTGGCTGCCGTCAAGCTGGGCATGCTCGGCTCGCTGGAAATGGTCGACACCGTCGTCGAATTGCTGCAAGCCAACCCGCATCTGCCGCTGGTCTGCGACCCGGTGCTGCGGGCCGGTGGCGGCGGCCGTTTGGGCAAGGACGAAGTGGGCTATGCCATGCGCGAACGCCTGTTACCATTAGCCACCATCGCCACGCCGAACCTGCCCGAAGCGCGTATTCTCGCCGAGCTGCCAGAAGGCACTGCCGACGAGTGCGCCGACAAGCTGCTGCCCTTCTGTGGACATTTGCTGATCACCGGAGGCCACGGCGATGAGCATGAAGTCCACAACCGTCTCTACACCCGCAATGGCCCGTCGCGCACCTTTACCTGTCAGCGTTTACCTGGCAGCTACCACGGTTCCGGCTGCACCCTGGCCAGCGCCCTCGCCGGTCGACTGGCACTGGGTCAGGACGTGCTGGGCGCTGTGGAAACAGCCCTGGACTACACTTGGCGCACCTTGCGCGACGCTGAACAACTGGGCAAAGGCCAGTTCGTGCCGCGTCGCCTGCCACTGGATTTCTGCTCGTAACGCCACGAACAAGAGGCACCCCTGATGAAACTGCGTGGCTTGTACGCCGTGACCGACAGCCAACTGTTGGCCGGAAAATTCCTCGCTTATGTCGAAGCCGCCCTCGACGGTGGCGTGACGCTGCTGCAATACCGCGACAAGTCCGGCGACGAAACCCGTCGACTGCGTGAAGCCTCGGAACTGCTCAAATTGTGTGAGCGCTACAAGACCCGCCTGATCATCAACGACGACGCTGAAGTCGCCGCACGTCTGGGCGTCGGCGTGCACCTTGGCCAGACCGACGGCTCGCTGCCCGATGCCCGTGCTTTGCTTGGCCATAAAGCTATCGTCGGCGCGACCTGCCATGCGCAGATCGAACTGGCCGAAAAAGCCAAGGCCGACGGGGCGACCTACGTGGCCTTCGGCCGCTTCTTCAATTCCACCACCAAGCCGGGCGCCCCGGCGTGCAGCCTCGACATGCTGGCGCAGGCGCGCAAGCGAATCTCGCTGCCGATTGCCGTCATTGGCGGGATCACCTTGGAAAACGCCGCGCCGCTGGTGGCGCAGGGGGCTGACTTGCTGGCGGTGGTGCAGGGTTTGTTCGGCGCTGAAACCACTCAGGAAGTCACCCGTCGCGCTCGCGCCTTCAACGACTTGTTCAAATCGGCCTGATTCCACATCGGGCCGGTTCATCTCTTTCGATTCAAACAGAGACCTCATCATGTCCCGTTCTGAAACCCTGTTCGCCAACGCCCAGAAGCACATCCCCGGCGGCGTCAACTCACCGGTTCGCGCCTTCAAGAGCGTCGGCGGTACGCCGCTGTTCTTCAAACATGCAGCCGGCGCCTACGTCACCGATGAAGACGACAAGCGCTACGTCGATTACGTTGGCTCATGGGGGCCGATGATTCTCGGCCACAGCCACCCCGACGTGCTGGAAGCCGTGCGTAAGCAACTGGAACATGGCCTGTCCTACGGCGCGCCGACCGCCATGGAAACCGAAATGGCGGACCTTGTGTGCTCCATCGTCCCCTCCATGGAGATGGTGCGCATGGTCAGTTCCGGCACCGAAGCCACGATGAGCGCGATTCGTCTGGCGCGTGGCTACACGGGCCGCGACAGCATCATCAAATTCGAGGGTTGTTATCACGGGCACTCCGACAGCCTGCTGGTCAAGGCCGGTTCCGGGGCGCTTACGCTGGGCGTTCCCAGTTCGCCAGGCGTCCCGGCGGCATTCGCCAAACACACGCTGACCCTGCCGTTCAACGACATTGACGCGGTCAACGCAATGCTCGCGGATGTGGGCCAGGAAGTGGCCTGCATCATCGTCGAACCCGTCGCCGGAAACATGAACTGCGTGCCACCAGCCCCCGGCTTTCTGCAAGGCCTGCGCGACGCCTGCGACAAGCATGGCGTGGTGCTGATCTTCGATGAAGTCATGACCGGGTTTCGTGTGGCCCTCGGTGGCGCGCAGGCCCACTATGGCGTCACCCCGGACCTGAGCACGTTCGGCAAGATCATCGGCGGCGGCATGCCCGTGGGTTGCTTCGGCGGCAAACGCGAAATCATGTCGCATATCGCTCCACTGGGCCCCGTTTACCAGGCGGGCACCCTCTCGGGTAACCCATTGGCGATGGCCGCGGGCCTGACGACGCTGCGCCTGATCAGCCGTCCGAATTTTCACGATGAACTGACGGCCTACACCACGCGCCTGCTCGACGGCCTGCAGCAGCGTGCCGACGCTGCCGGCATTCCGTTCACCACCACCCAGGCAGGCGGCATGTTCGGCCTGTATTTCACCGACGCGAAAGCAATCGTCACCTTCCAGGACGTGATGAGCAGCGACGCCGAGCGCTTCAAACGCTTCTTCCACTTGATGCTCGAGGGTGGGGTGTATCTGGCGCCAAGTGCGTTCGAGGCAGGGTTCACCTCCATCGCCCATGGCGATGCAGAGCTGCAACTGACGCTGGAAGCCGCTGAGAAAGCATTTGCGCAGCTGAAATAACCTCGCTGCCATTGTAGGAGCGTGGCTTGCCTCTGGGCCGCATTCGGATGATCGGCTGCGAAGCCGTCGTAAAACCGACCAACCTGGAGAGTCAGTAAGCCGGGGATTCAGGCTTTGCAACCGGTCCCCGGCAGATTGCCCGAGTACGGCCCACAGACAGCCACGCTCTTACAGAGTCCAGTAAGGTATTTGCAGTTGATTTGGGTTGTTTCTGCGTTATTTTGTTGAATCGTTATATCCGCACGTCGGATTGAGCGCCTGAAGTCAGGCCAATCAAGGCCGTGCGGCAGAATTTGTGCAAAGACTTTGTAAGGTAGGCCCCGCTTATTTCATAATGCGCAGCCAGCACGTTCAGCTGGACGGGCATTACCCGCACCTTTTTCAGAGGTAAGTCGACTTCCATGAATCGCACCGGCCGCACCCTTGCATTGGGCTGCCTGTTGCTTCTTCATCCCCTGCTGGCGAATGCAGGTGGCAACTCGTTGTTAATCCCAGCGGTGGGTCGCTGCACCCTGAACACCCAGCCAGACAACCTGCCCGCAGCGTTAGCGGCTTGCCAGCAGGCGGCGCAGAGTGGGGATGCACAAGCGCAATACGAGTTGGGACAGTTCTATTACGACGGCAAGAATGCGCCGCGTGATCTCACTCAGGCACTCAACTACTTCGAGCAGGCTTCTTTGCAGGGCCATGCACAGGCGCAATATCAATTGGGTCTGATGTTTTTCCGTGGCGAAGGGGTACAGGCCAATAACATTCAGGCTTACATCGTGCTGAAGATGGCCGCGGTCAATGGCTCCGAAGACGCGTTGGACGAAGCCGACGAAGTGTCCGGGCAAATGAAAAAGGAAGACCTGGACGTCGCCACCCAGGTGCTGGGGCAAATCTTCCGTAAATACCTGCTGGAACTGCAAACCGCTGAAGGGCGCACGCCTTTCGCACCCTTCCCTGACACCAGCAAGCCCTGATCGAGTCGCTTACTTTTCCGGCATCGGCATCGGAAACGGCATGACGTTGCCGGTCGGGCGCGCTTCACTGATTTTCGCGGTCCCCATGCGCTCCACCTCATCGATACGCACGATCGAGTGCATTGGCACGAAACTGCGCACTACGCCATCGAACTGCGCCTTGAGCTTCTCCTCGCTCGGATCGACGACCACCGTGGTCCGCTCGCCGAAGACAAATTCCTCGACTTCCAGAAAGCCCCACAGATCGCTTTGATAGATCTGCTTGGCGTACATCTCGTACACCTGGCCCTGGTTGAGAAAAATCACCTTGTAGATTGGAGCTTCGCGTTTGGTCATGACAGGCAGGCAATGATCGGTGTTTTGAAAAGGGCGCGAACTATAGCACGCCGCTCGTTAGGCGACGCTAGGAACCCAAGGCTCGGGTCACTATAATGCGCGGTTCTTCGAATCACCTGATGAATCCGAACCCGCATGGCCAAGAAGCTTTACATCGAAACCCACGGTTGCCAGATGAACGAGTACGACAGCTCGCGCATGGTCGATCTGCTGGGCGAACATCAAGCGCTGGAAGTCACCGCTCGCGCGGAAGATGCCGACGTGATCCTGCTCAATACCTGCTCGATCCGCGAACGCGCCCAGGATCGCGTGTACTCCCAGCTAGGCCGCTGGCGTGAGCTGAAACTGGCCAATCCGGAAATGGTGATCGCCGTGGGCGGCTGCGTGGCCAGCCAGGAGGGCGAGGCCATTCGCGACCGTGCGCCCTATGTCGACGTGGTCTTCGGCCCCCAGACCCTTCATCGCCTGCCCGAGATGATCGACGCAGCGCGGGTCACCCGGCTCCCGCAAGTGGATATCTCATTTCCTGAAATCGAGAAGTTCGACCACCTGCCCGAGCCCCGCGTCGATGGCCCGAGCGCGTACGTCTCGGTGATGGAAGGCTGCAGTAAATACTGCACGTTCTGCGTGGTGCCCTACACCCGCGGCGAGGAAGTCAGCCGCCCGTTCGACGACGTGATCACCGAGGTCTTCCATCTCGCGGAAAACGGCGTGCGTGAAGTGACCCTGTTGGGCCAGAACGTAAATGGCTATCGCGGCACCACCCACGACGGGCGCGTGGCCGATCTGGCCGAGCTGATTCGCGTGGTCGCCGCCATCGACGGCATCGACCGGATTCGCTACACCACCTCGCACCCGCTGGAGTTTTCGGACAGCCTGATTCAGGCCCATGCCGAAGTGCCGGAATTGGTCAAACACCTGCACCTGCCAGTGCAATCGGGTTCCGACCGCATTCTGGCGGCCATGAAGCGCAACCACACCGTGCTGGAATACAAATCCCGCTTGCGCAAACTCCGCGCCGCTGTGCCAGATATCTGCATCAGTTCCGACTTCATCGTCGGCTTTCCCGGCGAGACCGAGAAAGACCATCAGCAGACCCTGAAGCTGGTGGAAGAGGTCGGTATGGATTTTTCCTACTCCTTCGTCTACAGCCAGCGCCCGGGGACCCCGGCAGCCGATCTGCACGACGACACCCCGGAAGAGGTGAAGAAGGAGCGTTTGAAACAGCTGCAACTGCTGATCGATCGCCAGGGCTTCGAAATCAGCCGCCGCATGGCGGGCACGGTGCAACGCATCCTGGTCACCGATTATTCGAAAAAAGACCCGGGAGAACTCCAGGGGCGCACCGAGAACAACCGCATCGTCAACTTCCGTTGTGACAACCCGAAGATGATCGGGCAGTTCGTTGACGTGTACATCGACAGCGCACAACCGCACTCGCTGCGCGGTTCGCTGTTGCAATAGGGACAGACGCCGCAAGCCAGCGATGGCGCAAAATCCTGTAGGAGCGCGCTTGCCCGCGACCATGGTGTTTCAGACAAAACACTGCTGGCTGACAGAAAGCTATCGCGGGCAAGCGCGCTCCTACGGGTTTTATCGCAATATCCAATCCGACCATTAGTAAGTGGGCCCTTTCGGACACTGCCCACAGGGGTTATCCTTCATTCCACATTCATTGCCGTCGGGCGGCTGATAACCACTTTGAACGCACCTATCGAACCTCATCGTTTCAGTCTCGAACCTATCGAGGCCCATCGCTTCGCCAATCTGTGCGGCCAATTCGACGAGCACTTGCGCCTGATCGAACAGCGGCTGGACATCGAAATCCGCAATCGCGGAGGCCAGTTCGAAATGATTGGCGAGCGCAAACAGACCACTTCTGCCGAAAACCTGCTGCGACGCC
Source organism: Pseudomonas sp. GD03842 (assembly GCF_029841165.1). NCBI lineage: Bacteria > Pseudomonadati > Pseudomonadota > Gammaproteobacteria > Pseudomonadales > Pseudomonadaceae > Pseudomonas > Pseudomonas sp. GD03842. The sequence goes on from NZ_JAOCEA010000017.1 coordinate 114,690, forward strand.
TGTACCGGGAGACCAAGAGCACCGAACTGTCTCCGGACATGGTCCACTTGTTCCTGCAGGAGTCCGGCGTCGAAGCGCTGGACAACCACCCTGCCGCCGACGCGGGCGTTGCGCTGCGCACCAAGAAGGGCATGATTCGCCCGCGTGGTTTGAATCAGCAGCGCTACGTGAAGGAAATTCTCGGCAACGACATCAACTTCGGCATCGGCCCGGCAGGTACGGGTAAAACCTACCTGGCGGTGGCGGCTGCGGTCGATGCACTGGAGCGCGAGCAGATTCGCCGCATCCTGCTGGTCCGTCCGGCCGTCGAAGCGGGTGAAAAGCTGGGCTTCCTGCCGGGCGACCTGGCGCAGAAGATCGACCCGTATTTGCGGCCGCTCTACGACGCGCTGTACGAGATGCTGGGCTTCGAATACGTTGCCAAACTGATCGAAAAACAGGTGATCGAAGTCGCGCCGCTGGCTTACATGCGCGGGCGCACCCTTAACAACAGCTTCATCATTCTCGACGAAAGTCAGAACACCACTGTCGAGCAGATGAAGATGTTCCTGACCCGTATTGGCTTTGGCTCCACCGCAGTGATCACCGGTGACATCACGCAGATCGACCTGCCACGCGGCACCAAGTCAGGCCTGACCCACGTCATAGAAGTGCTCAAGGACGTGCCGGGCATCAGTTTCACTCACTTCAAGCCCAAGGACGTCGTGCGCCACCCGCTGGTGCAACGCATCGTCGAAGCCTACGAGCGCTTCGAGGCGAGCCATAATGATCCGCAGCCCACCCGGGAATCCCGCCGCGATGCTTGAGCTGGATTTGCAGATCGCGACTCACGCCAGCGCTCCCAGCGAAGCCCAGTTCCGTCTGTGGTGTGAAATGGGCTTGCGTCAGCGCGCGGCGGATTCGGAAATGACCATCCGCCTGGTGGACGAAGCCGAAGGCCGGGAACTGAACCACACCTGGCGTCACAAAGACTACGCCACCAATGTACTGTCGTTTCCTGCCGAAGTCCCTGACGAACTGCTCGACATCCCGCTGCTGGGCGATCTGGTCATTTGCGTACCGGTCGTCGCGCGCGAAGCCGTCGAGCAGGGCAAGGCGCTGGACGCCCATTGGGCGCACCTGGTGATCCACGGCTGCTTGCACCTGTTGGGCTATGACCATATCGAGGACGAAGAAGCCGAGGAAATGGAAGCGCTGGAACGAGAGTTGCTTGCAGAGCTTGGCTATCCCGATCCCTACGCCGACGATGAGCTCGGCGACACACCCACTTCAGAAACACCTGGCAAGGACCACGAGTAAGGGCTATGAGCGAAGATCGATCGAGCAACGGGCAAAAGTCATGGTTGGGCAAACTGACCCAGGCATTTGCCCATGAGCCGAAAAACCGTCAGGAGCTGCTGGAGCTGCTGCGCGAAGCCCATCAGAACAAGCTGCTGGACAGCGAAGCGCTGGCCATCGTCGAGGGCGCCATCCAGGTCGCCGACCTGCAAGTGCGCGACATCATGGTGCCGCGCTCGCAGATGATCAGCATCAAGGCCAGCCAGAGCCCTCGCGAATTCCTGCCCGCGGTGATCGATTCGGCGCACTCGCGCTATCCGGTCATCGGCGAAAGCCACGACGATGTGCTGGGCGTGCTGCTGGCCAAAGACTTGCTGCCACTGATCCTCAGGGAAAACGGCGGCGCGGACGATGTGAAGAACTTGCTGCGCCCTGCGACCTTCGTGCCGGAGTCCAAGCGGCTGAACGTTTTGCTGCGCGAGTTCCGCGCCAACCATAATCACATGGCCATCGTCATCGACGAATACGGCGGCGTGGCCGGGCTGGTGACCATCGAGGACGTGCTCGAGCAGATCGTCGGCGACATCGAAGACGAACACGATGTCGAGGAAGACAGCTACATCAAGCCGCTGCCCAGCGGTGACTTCCTGGTCAAGGCGCTGACCCCCATCGAAAGCTTCAACGAGTTTTTCGACAGCGAGTTCTCGGATGACGAGTTCGACACCGTCGGCGGCCTGGTGATGAATGCGTTCGGGCACTTGCCCAAGCGTAATGAAATCACCGAAATCGGCGCGTACCGTTTCCGCATCCTGAACGCGGACAGCCGTCGTATTCACCTGTTGCGCCTGAGCCCGATCTCCCGCTCGTAGTCTTACCTTCATAAAGGATCGTAAATGCGCTGGATCACCCGCCCCGGCTGGCCCGGTAATCTGCTGGCCATGGCGGCTGGCGCACTGACCACTCTGGCCCTGGCGCCGTTCGATATCTGGCCACTGGCGATCGTCGCGCTGGTGGTGTTCTACCTGGGGCTGCGTGATCTCAAGCCTCGGCAGGCCTTGTGGCGCGGATGGTGCTACGGTTTCGGGCTGTTCGGCGGCGGCACCAGCTGGATCTACGTCAGCATCCACACCTACGGTGAAGCGCCGGTGTGGTTGGCCGGATTCCTGATGGTGCTGTTCTGCGCATCGGTGGCGTTCTTCTTCGCCCTGCCCGCCTTCCTGTGGGCCCGCTGGATTCGTCGCAACGAAGCGCCTTTGGCCGACGCGCTCGCTTTCGCAGCATTCTGGTTTGGCCAGGAAATGTTCCGTGGCTGGTTCCTGACCGGCTTCCCTTGGCTTTATTCCGGTTACAGCCAGCTTGATGGTCCCTTGAAAGGCCTCGCGCCATTGGGTGGGATGTGGCTGATCTCGTTCAGTCTCGCCTTGACCGCCGCCCTGCTCTGCAACCTTCCACGGCTGCGCGCCCGCAAAAGCTTTCTCGCCGCAGGCGTCGTTCTGTTGCTCGCGCCTTGGGTCATTGGCCTGAGCCTGAAGAACCACGCGTGGACCGAGCCGTCCGGCGCGCCGCTGACAGTCGCGGCCATGCAGGGCAATGTCGAACAAAGCATGAAGTGGGACCCGGCTGCGCTTAACGCGCAACTGGCGCTGTACCGCGACATGACCTTCGCGTCGCAGAAGGCCGACCTGATCGTCTGGCCGGAAACCGCGGTGCCGGTACTCAAGGAGTCGGTGGAGGGCTACCTGTCGGTCATGGGCAAATTTGCGGCCGACCGAGACGCGGCATTGATCACGGGTGTGCCATTGCGGCAGAAAACCGGCCGCGGCGAATTCCGTTATTACAACGCGATCACGGTGACCGGAGAGGGTGACGGCACTTATTTGAAACAGAAGCTCGTCCCGTTTGGCGAATACGTGCCGCTGCAGGACCTGCTACGCGGGTTGATCACCTTCTTTGACCTGCCAATGTCTGACTTCGCCCGCGGCCCCGCCGATCAGGCCCTGTTGCAGGCCAAAGGTTACGAAATCGCTCCGTTCATCTGCTACGAAGTGGTCTACCCGGAGTTTGCGGCCGGCCTGTCCGCCCAGAGCGACTTGCTGCTGACAGTGAGCAATGACACCTGGTTCGGCACCTCGATCGGTCCGTTGCAACACCTGCAGATGGCGCAGATGCGGGCTCTGGAGGCCGGACGCTGGATGATCCGCGCCACCAACAATGGCGTCAGCGCGCTGATCGACCCATTCGGCAAAATCACCCGCACTGTCCCGCAGTTCCAGCGTGCGGTGATGTACGGCGAGGTGACGCCGATGCACAACCTCACGCCTTACCTGCATTGGCGTTCGTGGCCGCTGATCATTCTGTCGGTGCTGTTGATTGGCTGGGCACTGCTGGCGAGCCGGATTGCCAAGACGGTCTAGGTCATTGCAGGAGCGCGCTTGCCCGCGATGGCGTTCTGTCAGTCAGAGGTGAACTCACTGATAAACCGCCGTCGAGGGCAAGCGCGCTCCTACAAAAGAGAGCATGCCGCCCTAGCGATAAAACAACCGATACCCGACCAGTCCCGCCGCTTCATTCAACAACTGCCCGCTCTGCCAGACCGCCTTGGCCTCAGGCGTCCAGCCACCGAATGGGCGAGCGTTGTCGACGCTCAAAAAACCGACCGGCGCGGGCACCACGTCAAAGCCTGCCTTCTCGAAACTCCAGACCGACCGTGGCATGTGCCAGGCCTGTGTCACCACGACCACCCGCTTGATGCCCTGGGGCAGCAAGATCGCCGCGCTCATGGTTGCATTTTCCCAGGTCGTGCGGCTCTCCCCCTCCTGCCAACGCACGCTCACGCCAAAGTCATCGCGCAGTGACTCGGCCATGATCGACGCTTCGCTCGGAGGCGCCCCGAAATGCAGGCCACCGGTGGTGAGAATCGGCAGGCCCGAGGCTTTCGACAACCGTGCCGCATAGCGCATCCGCTCCAGCGCGACGCCCGTGGGAATATCGGCGCCCCAGCTCGGATCGTTGCGCTCACGCCCAGATCCCAGCACCACAATGGCATCGGCGCGCTGCGCCAGGATGGCCCAATCGTCCTGTGACAAAGGCGGAACGGTCTCGATGGCCCTCGCCGACCATTGCACGACAATCGGCAAACTCATCGCCGTCATCCCGATCAGCCCAATGGCAAACAGCATCCGCGCAAGCCGGGGCCGGGCATTTCTCAACCACCAGGCGAACAACAGGAGCAGTAAAAAGGCGCCTGGGGGCAAAAGAAGATTCTTGATGAAGTAGCGAAAAGGCATGGGCATCTCCAGAGATGCCCGAAGCCTAATGGGAATGACACTAAGCAACAATGCTTAAACAGGCGGGAATGAGACCCGCAGAGGTTACCGCTTGAAATGTTTACTGGAACTGTAGCGACTCAACTTCGCCGACACCTTGGCACGACGCTGATCCTTCAGCCAGATGACATTGGCTGCCGGACGCGGTGCACGGAACGACGGCTCCGAAGGCTCCCGTGAAGTGCTGGAACTGCCTTTCTTTACGCCGAGTGTTTCCTCTTTGACCACGGCTTGTTTCAAGACGGCCTGGCGTATTTCGCTTCGGTCCAGGTAAGCCTCGATGAGTTGGAATTCGGCGTGGCTCAACCCACGCAACTCCAGTTCGAGGGGGTGCTCGTCACGAAGCCGGACTGCTGTTTTTGCCATGTCCAGGGCCAGCCCCAGACGATCGATCAAACGGTCATACAGATCAGAAATCTTTGCTTGGTGCCGCAGCTCTGCCATCCGTTCACCTCACTGAAGATAAACCCATACCCTCGTCAATGAGCTTAGCGGCACTGCAAAAACTGGCGCGGTGCCGCGACCAACGGCGGGCGGGGGCTTGAGGCATGTAATCAGGGTTTCCCTCGGCAGTCTGCCCTCATGTATGCTACGGGGCTTCCTGTCATTCCACTTCCGCTCACCCGGACACGAACACACCGCGCCACCGAACGGCCTTGCCTGAACAGCACGCCCATCCGGTCCGGGAATGCAGCGAAGCGGTCAAGGGTCACCCATCTTTAGTCAAAAGTAGCCATGCACGAACTCTATCAGCCCCGCGAAACCGAAGCCGCCGCCCAGACGTTCTGGGAAGAGCAAAAGTCGTTTGAAGTCAGCGAGCAACCCGGCAAGGACACTTACTATTGCCTGTCGATGTTCCCTTACCCGAGCGGCAAGCTGCACATGGGGCATGTGCGCAACTACACCATCGGTGACGTGATCGCGCGCTATCAGCGCATGCAGGGCAAGAACGTCCTGCAACCGATGGGCTGGGACGCCTTTGGCATGCCGGCGGAAAACGCCGCGATGAAGAACAACGTCGCCCCTGCCAAGTGGACGTACGAAAACATCGCCTACATGAAGACCCAGCTCAAGAGCCTGGGCCTGGCGATCGACTGGTCCCGCGAGGTCACGACTTGCAAGCCTGACTACTACCGCTGGGAGCAGTGGTTGTTCACTCGCCTGTTCGAAAAGGGTGTGATCTACCGCAAGAACGGCACGGTGAACTGGGACCCGGTCGACCAGACCGTGCTGGCCAACGAACAGGTCATCGACGGCCGCGGATGGCGTTCCGGGGCGGTGATCGAAAAACGCGAAATCCCGATGTACTACTTCAAGATCACGGCCTACGCCGATGAGCTACTTGAGAGCCTCGACGAACTGCCGGGCTGGCCTGAACAGGTCAAGACCATGCAGCGTAACTGGATCGGCAAATCGCGCGGGATGGAAGTCCAGTTCCCCTACGACCAGGCATCGATCGGCGAAGCGGGCGCACTGAAAGTCTTCACGACTCGCCCTGACACCCTGATGGGCGCGACCTACGTGGCCGTCGCCGCCGAGCACCCGCTGGCGGCCCTGGCAGCGCAGAACAATCCCGAGCTGCAAGCCTTCATCCACGAGTGCAAGAGCGGCAGCGTCGCAGAAGCCGACGTCGCGACCCAGGAAAAGAAGGGCCTGCCGACGGGCCTGTTCGTGGAGCACCCACTGACCGGCGAAAAGCTGCCGGTGTGGGTCGCCAACTACGTATTGATGCATTACGGCGATGGCGCGGTCATGGCCGTTCCCGCCCACGATGAGCGGGACTTCGAATTCGCGACCAAATACGACCTGCCGATCAAGTCGGTGGTGCGTACCAGTGCTGGCGACGCTTCGCCGGCCCCTTGGCAAGACGCTTATGGCGAGCACGGCCAATTGATCAATTCCGGGGAGTTCGACGGTCTGGACTTCGCGGGAGCGTTCGACGCCATTGAAGCCGCGCTGATCAAAAAAGATCTCGGCAAATCGCGCACCCAGTTCCGCCTGCGCGACTGGGGCATCAGCCGCCAGCGCTATTGGGGCTGCCCAATCCCGATCATCCACTGCGACGCCTGCGGTGACGTGCCGGTTCCTGAAGATCAGTTGCCGGTCAAGCTGCCTGAAGACGTGGTGCCGGACGGAGCAGGCTCGCCCCTGGCGCGCATGCCTGAGTTCTACGAGTGCACCTGCCCTAAATGCGGCGCACCGGCCAAACGCGAAACCGACACCATGGACACCTTCGTCGAATCGTCCTGGTATTTCGCACGCTACGCCTCGCCTCACTACGAAGGCGGCATGGTCGATCCGAAAGCCGCCAACCACTGGCTGCCGGTCGATCAATACATCGGCGGTATCGAACACGCGATCCTGCACTTGCTGTATGCACGCTTCTTCCACAAATTGATGCGTGACGAAGGCCTGGTCAGCTCCAACGAACCGTTCAAGAACCTGCTGACCCAGGGCATGGTGGTCGCCGAGACCTTCTATCGCCTCGAAGCCAATGGCAGCAAGACTTGGTTCAACCCGGCAGATGTCGAATTCGAACGCGACAGCAAGGCCAAGATCATTGGCGCCAAGCTGATCGCCGATGGCCTGCCGGTGGAAATCGGCGGCATCGAGAAGATGGCCAAATCGAAAAACAACGGCGTCGATCCTCAGTCGATGATCGACCAGTACGGGGCTGACACCTGCCGTCTGTTCATGATGTTCGCCTCGCCGCCTGACATGAGCCTGGAATGGTCCGACTCCGGCGTCGAAGGTTCGCATCGCTTCCTCAAGCGCGTCTGGCGCCTGGCGCAGACCCACGTGGCGGCGGGCCTTCCGGGCGCGCTGGACAAGGCAGCCCTGAACGACGATCAGAAAGCCATTCGCCGCTCGATCCACCTGGCAATCAGGCAAGCCGGCCAGGACGTTGGCCAGCACCACAAATTCAACACCGCCATCGCACAGGTCATGACGTTGATGAACGTGCTGGAAAAGGCCCCCCAGGCATCGGAACAGGACCGCGGTCTGCTTCAGGAAGGCCTGGAAACGGTGGCTTTGCTGCTGGCCCCGATCACGCCGCACATCAGTCACGAACTGTGGAACGCGCTGGGTCACGCCGACCCGGTGATCGACGCCCAATGGCCCGTGGTCGATGAGGCCGCGCTGGTGCAGGACACGTTGCAACTGGTGGTCCAGGTCAACGGCAAGCTGCGCGGTCAGATCGAAGTGTCTGCCAGCGCCAGCCGCGAAGACGTCGAAGCCGCTGCCCGCACCAACGAAAACGTGCTGCGCTTCACCGAGGGCCTGACGATTCGCAAAGTGATCGTCGTGCCCGGCAAACTGGTGAACATCGTCGCCAGCTGATTGGATCAGGCGCCTGGCACTCAACCAGGCGCCCACAACACTTCCAGGGCCCGCCGCTTCGGGCTCAAACGGATTCAAGGGGAGCTACAAGATGATCAAACGCAACCTGCTGGTAATGGGCCTCGCCGTATTGCTGAGCGCCTGCGGTTTCCAGCTGCGCGGGACCGGCACCAACACCTTGGCCGTCAAGGAACTGGACGTCAGTGCTCGTGATGCCTATGGCGACGTAGTGACCCAGTTGCGTCAGACCCTGAGCAACAGCGGCGTACATGTGTACACCGGTGCCCAGTACAAACTGTTCCTGGCGCGCGAGGATGAAACCCAGCGCACCGCCAGCTACGCCGGCTCGGGTCGCTCCGCCGAGTACGAGTTGACCACGGTGCTCAAGTATCAGATCCAGGGCACCAAGAACGTGGTACTGCTGGACGACAACGTCCAGTCGACCCGCACCTTCGTGCATGACGGCAACAACCTGATCGGCTCCGACCAAGAAGCCGCACAGGTGCGCAAAGAAATGCGCAGTGAACTCGTGCAGAAGATGATCGCGCGTCTGCAACAGCTGACACCCGACCGTCTCGACGAACTGCAAGCCAAGGCCGATGCCGCCGCCCGCGCGCAGGCCGACGCCGAAGCAGCGGCTCAACGCATTCGCGACGAGACGCCGCAGCAGTCACCTGTCGAATTCCCGACCAAGTGACAGCATCGGGGCCGGTTCGCCGGCCCCGATCGTTTCTGAACCATGAAACTCGCCCCCGCCCAGCTTTCCAAACACCTCCAAGGTGCGTTGTCGCCTGTCTACATCGTCAGCGGCGACGACCCCCTGCAATGCCAGGAAGCCTGCGACGCCATTCGCAGCGCTGCCCGCCAGCAAGGCTTCGATGAGCGTCAGGTGTTCAGCGCCGACTCGAGCTTTGACTGGGGCACGCTGCTGCAAGCGGGTGCCAGCATGTCGCTGTTTGCCGAACGCCGCCTGCTTGAACTGCGCCTCCCCTCGGGAAAACCCGGCGATAAAGGCGCCGCTGCGTTGCTGGAATACTGCAATCGCCCTGCCGAAGACACGCTGTTGCTGATCAGCCTGCCCAAGCTGGACGGCGCCGCGCAGAAGACCAAATGGGGCAAGGCCTTGGTCGAGGGTCCACAGACTCAATTCGTGCAGATCTGGCCGGTGGATGCGAGCCAGCTACCGCAATGGATTCGCCAGCGTTTGGCACAAGCCGGTCTGGCCGCAAGCCCTGACGCCGTGGAGCTGATTGCCGCCCGTGTGGAAGGCAACCTGCTTGCCGCCGCGCAGGAAATCGAGAAGCTCAAGCTGATGGCCGAGGACGGCCAGATCACGGTCGAAACCGTGCAGGCGGCCGTGGCGGACAGTGCGCGGTTCGACGTGTTCGGCCTGACCGACGCGATCCTCAACGGCGAAGCTTCCCACGCCTTGCGCATACTTGAAGGCCTGCGCGGCGAAGGTGTCGAGCCGCCAGTCATTCTTTGGGCGTTGTCCCGAGAGTTGCGCGTGCTGGCCAATCTTGCGTTGCAGTTCAGCCAGGGGACACCGCTCGATAAAGCCTTCAGCCAAGCCCGTCCGCCCATCTGGGACAAGCGCAGGCCGCTGATGAGCAAAGCCCTACAACGCCACTCAGCGCGACGCTGGAATCAGCTCTTGATGGACGCTCAGTACATCGACGCGCAAATCAAGGGCCAGGCACCCGGCTCAGTCTGGAACAATCTGAACCTGCTTGCGCTGCACATGGCCGGACAGCGGCTGGCGTTGCCGTCGGAATAGTTTCCCAACGCCCTCACGACGTCAAAACGACTGATCTTCCGGGTGAAAACTGAACACAGCGTCCGCCGCTCGATTCAAGTCGATGCGTATGACCGGCCTGATCAGTCCGTCAGCTGAGCGCCGGATGTCTTGCTGGATTTCGTTCGCTTGCCGAAGCCCTTCGGCATTTCCCGAGATGTAATAAACCGCATCGACGTACTCAGCCGCGTTCATTTTCCAGTTTTCGATCATGATCTCGTTGTAGCGGTAATAAGGTGACTCCGTGCCAGTGATGTTTTCCTTGCGTCCATTGACGGCCAGCATGAAGGACGCAGGTGAGATCGCTAAACTGCACTGGTGGTTCCGTCGCTCCCACTCAGGCGTCTCGAGAGGGGTACGCCAATGAGCCCCCAGCTGTGCCAGCGTGGTGATACCTTGGGAAGCGCAGCTCTCGCTCCCTGGGGTCGGACTGCTAATGTGCAGCCCGCATCCTTTGTCAGCACGCTTCCAACTATCGGCATCGGCCATGTAGATACATAGCGCACGCATGGCAGGCAGCCCTGCCGGAATAGATTCCAATTCCCGAAAGATGATCCCCTGGCCTTTACTGCTGTACAACGCCAGCGTCTTGATATCTCCTCGGAGATAGGAGAGGGCAGTTGCGCCCGCAGGAGCGGAATCCTCGTTGGGGTTCCAGGCGTGATAATTGGTGCTGTATGACGCAGCGCGAACAAGGACGCCGCTGCAGTACACAGGGGCCGTGCCTCCTGCCCTCCTGCGCACGATGGCGTGAGATTGGCGTGTCGCGCGTTCAAACGCTGGGCTACCAGCGCACCTTCGCCGTCGCCAGCCCTTACCACAGTGAAGCGTTTGGCGCTGTTGGTCAAATCGATGCGGACGATGGGCAACTCGATGCCAGACTTGGCTTGATAAGCCAGCTTGAGCTGCTGAGCATTGAGCAAGCTTCCTCTGGAAGCCTCGTAAAAAATCGCTTCGATCGGCAACCGAGCGGGGTCGGCCGTGTTCCAGTTCTCAAAGAGGATCTCATTGCCATAGGCGCGGGTCAGGTCCGGAAAGCGCGGACGCACCGTCAGGCTGGTGATGAACTGCGCTGCGCCTTTCGTACTCAGCGAACATTGGTTGATGCGGGAAGAGCCGTGGCTAATGAAGTTTTCAATCCAGGCATCAGGCGATGTCGCAGGCATTGATAAGGTCGCACAACTGGCGAGATCGGCGGGAAGAGGAATGGGGTCTTGCCCGTTCGCAAAGCCGCATCCGTGCATTGCTCGATTGTTCTCCTGAGTGTCGGCCATGAACGGATAAATGCAGCGCGCATTGACCGCCAGCTTGCCCGCCTGCTGTGCACTGTCGGGGTCCATCCTGATAAACCCGTTGGTCAGATCACTGCTGTCCGAATTAACGCCGCTACGGATATAGGAAAAGGTCGTGGAGCCCAGTCGAATGGCGTCAGCGCTGAGCCCCCAGAAGTCGTAGCTCGGATTGTAGTTCGCACGCCGAATGAGAAGCCCCGAGCAGTTGTATGCAGGCCTATCGCCCGAACATTTCGCCACGTTGCTGATGTAGCGGTTTGTAAGCCTGTCTTCGAGATCCTCCAGCGGCCGCGCAACACCGCTGGCCATTTGCTGCGAATTGGCTATCGAAGGTACATGGCTGGTCGTGCAACCGCCGAGCATCAACAGGCTCATGATGAGCATCAAGGTCTTCATATAGTCTCTCCTTGACAGGCTCGGCGTTACCGACCTCGCCCTTATCCATCCCGCAGATTTCCGTTAGCGTTCTGAAGTTATTTATTGTCGACTGTCAAAAATGACAGTGACCAGGAGCACCAGTAGAGCTGAAGTAGCGAGCAAAAGCTGGCCATGGTGCGCGAACGCATGGAACCCGGGCAAAGCGTTTCGGTGGGCGTCACGCGCAACGGCATCACGCCAACCAGCTTTTCCCATGGCGCAAGCTTTATCAGGAAGTCAGCTTGCCAGCGGTCAGTGCCAGTGAAGCTGGTCAGCGAAAGTCTCGGTGTGTCGCGCTCTCACCAAACGGTTCGGGTCAAACACGGCGCGCAACTGAAGGCACGGCGTGCCGGCATTCACTCCGATGGTTGTACGAGCCTGATCAATACGCCTGCTCCTCACGTTGATACGTGAACCAATCGCCCGCTGACGCTGCAAGGTTTAGCCGAATGACCGGCTTGATTTGCCCGTCGGTCGAGCGCCAGAAGTCTTTCTGGATTTCTTTGGCTTGCCTGAGTCCATCACCGCTGCTCTCACCGGCAACGTAGTAAAAAGTGTCGAGCGGTAGTCGGGACGGGATGTCCATGGGCCAGGCCTCGATCATCAGTTCGTTAAAGCGGTGATAGACGGATTCGCTACCGGTCACCAGTTGGCGTCGTGCCTCAATGGACAGCATGAACGGCACGGGTTCGATAGCGAGGCTGCATTCGTGTTCCCGACGGGTGGTCAAATTGGCTATCGACAGGTAATGCTGGCGAAACTGGTCAAATGTTGTAATACCCTGCGAAGCACAACTTGCACTTCCAGTCGGATGTTTTGCGTGAGCGCCACATCCTTTATCAAGACGCCGATCGGTAGCGCCATCATCAATAAAAATGCATAAAGCCTGCACGGGCGTCATCCCCGCATTGTGTGCGTACTCCAACTCGCGAAATATGATCCCCGCCGGCTTGTCGCGAAACATCGCCAACGTCTTTACATCCGCCCTCAAGAAACTGAACGACACGCCCTCAGGTTGCGCGCTGCCGGGGTTAGGGTTCCATGCCTTGTAACTAGTACTGTAGGAAATAGCTCGAGCCAGCACTCCGCTGCAATACACCGCCGCTTTCGCGCCAGGGCATTCACCAGTGGTATTGGCGTAACGTTCATTCAGCCGCTTGGCAACCGTCCAGCCGTCTTCCTGGTCAACCTCCCTCAGTACGAAACGCTTCGCGCCTGTACCAAAGTCCAGTCGAATGATCGGCAATTCGATATCGGTCTTCGTTCGATAGGCATGCTTGAGTGCCTGCGCATTGACCAGACTGCCCTCCTTCGAGGCGTTATAGAAAATAGCTTCGATTGGAAGATTTGCAGGCGCCTGAGTCTCCCACGGTTCAAAGAGGAGTTCATTGCCGTACAGCTTTGTGAGATCCGGGTAGGAGGCTCTAACCGTCAAGCTCGTGGCAAACTGTGCTGCAACCATGGTGCTCAACGAGCACTGATTGATACGGCTAGGACCGTGTTCGTTAAAGTTCTTGATCCAGGCGGGCGGGGTCACTGCCGGAACCGCTAGTGTGGCGCAATTGCTCAGATCGTCAGGCAACGGTGTGGGATCGGGTCGATTGGCAAATCCGCAACCGTGCATTGCCCGGCTGTTTGACTGAGCATCCGCCATGAATGGAAATATGCAGCGTGCTTTGAGTACAAGCTTACCTGCGGCCTTGGCGCTGTCTGGATCCATCAGAACGTAGCCGCTGGTGATGTCATCGCTACTGGAATTCAATCCATTGCGGATGTAAGAAAAGGTCGCAGAACCCACACGTGCTTCATCGGCGCTATACCCCCAGAAATCGGAGTTCGGATCGTAATTCACTCGCCGGATCAACACGCCGGAGCAATTGAAGGCTGGCGTGCCCCCGGCGCAACTGGTCACAGCGCTGTTATAACGAGCGATAAGGCGATCGGCTACGGTTGCGAGGGTTGCCTGGCGCGCCTGAACCGTTGGCGCAACCTCAGGCGTTTCTGTACGGGTGCAGGCACCCAGAATCAAAAACAGCAGCAAGGGTATGAAAATCCTTTTCATGTGCTTCTCCAGTCATGGTGCTTATTGGCCACTCCTTGAAAAACTCTGCTACAGGACTGCGCGCGCAACTACTGTCAGAAGTGACAGCAGGCAAGAACGTCTCGCGATAAGCATGCGGTTGGAAAGAGGATTCGACATGTCGATAGCGGCGATCAATTGGACGTACAGACCTCGTTGTCCGATGATCCCCGCCCCATGGTTAACCGACCCAAGAGCGTTCTCTATGACCAAAGCCAAAAAGCGGCCGAACAAAGCCAAATCCATCATCGCCCAGCCCCTGTTCCGCAGCCGCCAGGAACAACCCGCCAAGGGCAAAGGCAGCTACCGCCGCGAAGCCTTCCAGTCGAAAAACTGGGAGGCTTCTTCCGTTATGGCGGCTTGAAAACATTTCAGGTTACTGACCGGCGCCCCGCCGACAGGGCCGACATGTTAAGGTCTGCACCTTACGGTTTATCCCTGTGGACCCCAGAATGCCCTCGAGCTTTTCCCATCGCTGGCCCGTTCGCCAGTTGATCGCCGCCTCCAGTTTCCTTGTGCTGGTCGCCTGCGCGGAGCAACCCACCGCTGCCGTCGCCACTCCCCTGCAAACCGCCCCTATGGCGGTCGCCAAGCCAGCGTCAAACGCCCAGACTGCCGTCGCCCAGCCCGACGATTCGAACTTCGAAATCCAGCCAGCAATGAGCTTTGCCGAATGGCAGACGGCCTTCCGCGCACAGGCGCTTGCCGCCGGGATCCGCGCCGATGTCTTCGATAACGCGTTCGCCGGCATTACCCCTGACATGAGCGTTGTCAAAGCCGACCGCAGCCAGCCTGAATTCACCCGGCCAGTCTGGGAATACCTTGACGGCGCGATGTCGCCAGTGCGCGTGCGCAAGGGTCAGGCGCTGCTGGCGCAGTACGCGGATGTGCTCAACGCCATCGAACAGCGCTATGGCGTGGATCGTCAGGCGCTGGTTGCGGTATGGGGCATGGAAAGCAGCTTTGGGCAGTTCCAGGGTACCCAGTCGGTGATCCGCTCGCTGGCGACGCTGGCCTATGAAGGCCGCCGCCCGCAGTTCGCGCAGGACCAACTGATCGCGGCGCTGCAGATCATCCAGCATGGAGACATTGACGCTCAGAGCATGCTCGGCTCTTGGGCGGGGGCCATGGGGCAGACGCAATTCATTCCCACGACCTACAACACTCACGCGGTGGATTTCGACGGAGACGGCCGTCGCGACATCTGGAATTCACCCGTGGACGCCCTCGCCTCCACCGCCCATTACCTGCAAAGTTCTGGCTGGCAGAAAGGGCAGCCCTGGGGTTTCGAGGTGCAATTGCGCCCGGGTTTCGACTATGCACTGGCGGACGCCTCGACCCGCAAGAGCGTCGGTGAATGGCAACAACTGGGCCTGAAACTACCCAGCGGTGGCGCGCTGCCAGCCAACCTGTTGCAACAGCAGGCTGCGTTGTTGTTGCCCGCCGGGTACAAAGGCCCGGCATTTCTGGTGATGGACAACTTCCGCGCGATCCTCAAATACAACAACTCCTCTTCCTACGCGTTGGGCGTCGGGCTGCTGTCAGAGCGTTTCAGTGGCGGCGGTTATGTGATTGCCCAGTGGCCGCGCGGTGATCGCCCACTGAGCCGTTCAGAGCGTATCGAGCTGCAAACCCTGCTGTCAGCCCGTCAGTACGATGCTGGCGCTGCAGACGGGATTATCGGCGCCAACACGCGCAAGGCGATCCGTAGCGCTCAGCAGGCTTTTGGCTGGCCTGCGGACGGGTATCCCACGCAAGAGTT
>NZ_JAOCEA010000018.1:0-109907 GCF_029841165.1 Pseudomonas sp. GD03842
TGCGAAAGCAGACGGGGTTTTGTCTTTTTCGGATCTGAAAAACGCGTCACTTGGTGGCTGTGCGGTCTGATGGATACTCGTTGTTCGCCCGGTGGTGTGAAGCTGTCCGTTGTCCACCAGCGTCTATCTCCTTTCCCGTCCCTCCCAGGTCAATGCTTTGCAATAGCACACGCCATGGCTATGATGCGTCCCTCATTTAAGGGCGGTTCGCTGATGCAACGGTTGTTAAGGCTTCTGAGTGATGGAGAGTTTCATTCAGGCGAAGATCTGGGACGAACCTTGGGTGTCAGTCGCAGTGCTGTCTGGAAGAGGCTGCAACAATTGCAAGACGAAACGGGTCTTGAGATTCATAAGGTGCGGGGCCGAGGTTATCGCCTCGCCAGTCCTCTGCACGTATTGGATCTCCAGCGGTTGAGTGCAGCCCACAGAGGATGGGGTTGGACCGTACACGTGCATGATGTCATCGATTCAACGAATGCCGAAGCCATGCGTCTGGTAGCCGCAGGTGCGCCGCTGCCTGCGCTTGTATTATCGGAGCAGCAAACGGCTGGTAGAGGGCGGCGCGGCCGCAAGTGGATCAGTCCTTACGCAGAGAATCTCTATTACAGCCTCGCCCTGCGGATCGACGGTGGCATGCGTCAGCTGGAAGGGCTCAGTCTGCTGGTTGGGCTTGCGGTCGTTAATACATTGCGCGAGATGGGCGTCGAGCGCGCAGGGCTTAAGTGGCCTAACGACATACTCGCAGGCGGTAAGAAGCTCGCGGGTATCTTGTTAGAATTGACTGGCGATCCCGCCGATGTGTGCCATGTCGTCATTGGTATAGGCATCAATGTGAACATGCGCACTGCCCAAGAAGTTGACCAGGCCTGGACATCTATGAGGCTTGAAACGGGGATTGATATAGATCGGAACGAGGTCTCCAGTCGACTGAGCTCTGTGTTGAATCCATACCTCGAGGTCCACGGCAGGTCGGGGTTTGCGGCCTTCAAAGACGAATGGGAGCGTCATCATCTTTGGCAGGGCTGCCCGGTCACGCTCCTGGCTGGATCGACCGCGGTGGATGGGATGGTAGTAGGGGTAGATGCGGTGGGTGCACTCCGTCTGGAGGTTGAGGGCGAGGTTCGAACGTTCAGCGGCGGTGAGCTGAGTCTAAGATTGCGCAACTAAACGGATGTCATGAGGTTGCTATGCGGTGGGTGTTCTTGCTGTTGTTGATGCTCAATGTCTTTTATTACGTATGGCACCAGCAAGAGGCTCCGTTGAGGCCCAAAGAGGTTGCGTCGCTTTCGCTCTTCAAGGGGGCGCGGCAAAACATCCGACTGCTGAGCGAGGGCGCTGATGCCTCGTCAGTCAACGAATCAGCAGAGGCAGGGTCGCAGTGTATTTATTTGGGTGGTGATATTTCGAGGGCAGTGGCACAAATGATCGAGCAGCGCCTAGTCAGTTTGGATATCCAGGCTCAAGCGTTAGATCATGCAGATGAAGCATCGACTGCATCCTACTGGGTCAAAATTGCGCCCGAAAGTCGACGCCTTGTGGATGATGCGGTTGTATCGAGACTGCGCCAGGACTTCCCTCAGATAAAAAGTAAAATTATGTCATGCCAAAGCATTGCAACTGCTGAGTAGTTTGCATAGAATGGCGCCCGCTTCGCAGTGCAAGGCAACGCCCGGCACGGGCAAAGCAAGCGTTAACTTTCGTAACCTCAAGATTTTATTGAGAAAAAGGTTGACAGAAGGGCGTCATAGGTTAATATGTCGCCTCGCTTAGGAGGGGTTCCCGAGCGGCCAAAGGGATCAGACTGTAAATCTGACGTCTACGACTTCGAAGGTTCGAATCCTTCCCCCTCCACCATAATTTTGAGCGTAAGCAGCAAGCTCTGCGGGTATAGTTTAGTGGTAGAACCTCAGCCTTCCAAGCTGATGATGCGGGTTCGATTCCCGCTACCCGCTCCAAGTTTTCTGGTTGTGCAAAGTGTTTCGCTCTTGTAGCTCAGTTGGTAGAGCACACCCTTGGTAAGGGTGAGGTCAGCGGTTCAAATCCGCTCAAGAGCTCCATGACTAAGGCAGATATGCAAGTATCTGCCTTTGTTTTAGGTGTCGTGATTGGTCCGGATTTTGGCTTCGGGTCTGGTCAAGGCGATTCCTTGCGGCGTTTGATCAAGCTTTGGAGCTTGGTTAAAAGGCTGTTGAAATCTTCCTGTCGGGTCCGCATAATGGTCGGCCTGATGTAGCTTTTAGGTCAGTAGCTCAATTGGCAGAGCGACGGTCTCCAAAACCGTAGGTTGGGGGTTCGATTCCCTCCTGACCTGCCAGATTCGCATCACGTATCTGGCTTTCTTTTCACAGGATTTTAGTAGATGAATCCAAAGGCTGAAGCCCCAGACTCCCGTTTAGATTTTGTGAAGTGGCTTGTTGTAGTGCTTCTGGTCGTAGTGGGCGTTGTCGGAAATCAATACTACTCGGCGCAGCCAATCCTGTATCGCGTGCTTGCCCTGCTTGTCATTGCCGCCGTAGCGGCTTACGTGGCGCTGCAGACGGGCAAGGGCAAGGCTTTCTTCGTGTTGGCCAAGGAAGCTCGCGCAGAGATTCGCAAGGTCGTATGGCCTACTCGTCAAGAGACCACCCAGACTACCCTGATCGTGGTTGCTGTGGTTCTGGTTATGGCGCTGCTGTTGTGGGGGCTTGATTCCCTGCTCGGCTGGCTTGTTTCCCTGATTGTCGGCTAAGGGTGTCCCGTGGCTAAGCGTTGGTACGTCGTGCATGCATACTCGGGTTACGAGAAGCATGTCATGCGCTCCTTGATTGAGCGTGTAAAGCTTGCAGGCATGGAAGATGGCTTTGGCGAGATTCTGGTTCCTACCGAAGAAGTGGTAGAGATGCGGAATGGTCAAAAGCGCAAAAGTGAGCGTAAGTTCTTCCCTGGCTATGTGCTGGTTCAGATGGAAATGAATGAGGGTACTTGGCACCTGGTCAAGGATACCCCGCGTGTTATGGGCTTCATCGGGGGTACCGCTGACAAGCCGGCGCCCATTACTGATAAAGAGGCCGAAGCCATTCTGCGTCGTGTAGCAGATGGTAGCGATAAGCCGAAGCCGAAGACTCTGTTCGAGCCTGGCGAGGTTGTTCGAGTTACTGATGGGCCGTTTGCTGACTTTAACGGCACCGTTGAAGAGGTTAACTACGAAAAGAGCCGGATTCAGGTTGCCGTGCTTATTTTCGGTCGCTCTACTCCGGTAGAGCTTGAGTTCAGTCAGGTCGAGAAGGTCTGACTGGGCTGGGAATCCCATACCCCACAGTCGAAGGCTGTGGGGTTTTGTCGTCACTGGGATAAACGCGCAAGTAGCCGGGGAGCCTTTCGAGGCGTTTGAACCCGTAATTGGAGTGCCTCATGGCCAAGAAAATTACCGCTTATATCAAGCTTCAAGTGAAAGCCGCTCAGGCTAACCCGAGCCCGCCCGTCGGTCCTGCTCTGGGTCAGCACGGCGTGAACATCATGGAATTCTGTAAGGCTTTCAACGCCCGTACCCAAGGTATGGAGCCAGGCCTGCCGACTCCAGTGATCATCACTGTTTATAGCGATCGTAGCTTCACTTTTGAAACCAAAAGTACCCCTGCGTCGGTCCTGCTGAAAAAAGCTGCTGGCCTGACCAGTGGTTCTGCTCGTCCTAACACCGTCAAGGTTGGCACTGTTACCCGTGCTCAGCTGGAAGAAATCGCCAAGACCAAAAAAGCGGATCTGACTGCAGCTGACATGGATGCGGCCGTGCGTACCATCGCCGGTTCCGCACGTAGCATGGGCCTCAACGTGGAGGGTGTGTAATGGCTAAGCTGACCAAGCGCCAGAAAGCTATCGCTTCGAAAGTTGAAGCGGGCAAATCTTACAGCTTCAACGACGCGGCTGTGCTGCTGGCTGAATTGTCGACCGTAAAATTCAGCGAGTCCTTCGACGTCGCTGTGAATCTGGGCGTTGACCCACGTAAATCCGACCAGGTCGTTCGTAGCGCTACCGTGCTGCCGCATGGCACTGGTAAGACTGTTCGCGTAGCTGTTTTCACCCAAGGTCCAGCCGCTGAAGCCGCTTTGGCCGCGGGCGCTGATCGCGTGGGTATGGACGATCTGGCTGCCGAGATGAAGGGTGGCGATCTGAACTATGACGTTGTTATCGCTTCTCCGGACGCGATGCGTGTTGTAGGTCAGCTGGGTCAGGTTCTGGGTCCACGTGGCCTGATGCCTAACCCGAAAGTCGGGACTGTGACGCCAGACGTTGCCGGCGCGGTGAAGAACGCAAAGGCTGGTCAGGTTCGTTACCGCACTGACAAAAACGGCATTATCCACACCTCCGTTGGCAAAGTTGGCTTTGAGGCTGACAAGCTGCGCGAGAACGTCGAAGCTCTGATCGCTGATCTGAAGCGCATCAAGCCAGCTTCTTCGAAAGGTATCTACGTCAAGCGCGTTACCCTGAGCACCACCATGGGCCCAGGCCTGGTCATCGATCAGAGCTCGCTGAACGCGTAAGACAAGCCGACGTGACTACGGTTGCGTCGACAAAAGATTGGGGTCCCTGCCTGGCGGGGGCTATCCAAGACCGTAGGCGGCGAAAGTCTTAAACCACAAGCCTACGCAGATGGTGCTCCCGGTTCCTTACCGAATCAGACACCAAAACGACATCCGGCCTAGGCCAGATGAAACGGTAACAAGCAGGAGTTAAACCCGTGGCAATTAAACTCGAAGACAAGAAGGCCATCGTCGCTGAAGTCAACGAGGCTGCCAAAGTCGCTCTGTCCGCTGTCGTGGCTGATGCCCGTGGCGTGACAGTAGGCGCGATGACTGGACTCCGTAAAGAGGCTCGTGAAGCTGGCGTTTACGTACGTGTGGTGCGTAACACTCTGCTCAAGCGTGCTGTTGCTGACACTGAATTCAGTGTTCTCAACGACGCCTTCACCGGCCCTACCTTGATCGCTTTCTCCAACGAACATCCTGGCGCTGCTGCCCGTCTGTTCAAGGAATTTGCGAAAGGTCAGGACAAGTTCGAGATCAAGGCAGCTGCGTTTGATGGCAAGTTCCTTGCCGCCAATCAGATCGATGTGTTGGCTACCCTGCCAACTCGCGACGAAGCTATTGCGAAGCTGATGAGCGTGATCCAAGGCGCAACCAGCAAGCTGGCTCGTACTCTGGCAGCTATTCGCGACCAGAAAGAAGCTTCTGCCGCCTAAGGCGACACAAGCGCTTTCGAAATCATATGTTTAATTTGATGGTCGCGTAGGCCGTCACCCCCAATACAGGATATATAGTCATGTCTCTGACTAACGAGCAAATCATCGAAGCAATCGGCCAGAAAACCGTTCTGGAAGTTGTCGAGCTGATCAAAGCGATGGAAGAAACCTTCGGCGTGACCGCTGCTGTAGCTGCTGCTGGTCCAGCTGCTGCCGCCGCTGTGGTTGAAGAGCAAACTGAGTTCAACGTTGTTCTGGCCGAAGCTGGCGAGAAGAAAGTCAACGTGATCAAGGCTGTTCGTGAGCTGACTGGTCTGGGCCTGAAAGAAGCCAAAGAGAAAGTCGACGGCGCTCCTCAGGTTATCGCTGAAGGCGTTTCGAAAGAAGCTGCTGAAGACGCTAAGAAGAAGCTGGAAGAAGCTGGCGCTAAAGTCGAAATCAAGTAATTTCGACCTTGCATCTCCAGCCCAAGCGTTGAGCGAAAGGCTGATGGCTGGTGGCTTTTGCCACCGGCCTTTTTCCGTTATTGGCAGTCGATCAGGTCGACGCCGTAGCGCGCTTCACCCACCGAGAGAGGTGGCGCAAACCATGGGGTTTGCAAGATTTTCTGGTCGCTCCCGCCGGGGGAGGCCAAACAAGCAGGTGACCAAGCTGGGGAACGCTGATGGCTTACTCATATACTGAGAAAAAACGTATCCGCAAGGACTTTAGCAAGTTGCCGGACGTCATGGATGTGCCTTACCTCCTGGCCATCCAGCTGGATTCGTATCGTGAATTCTTGCAAGCGGGAGCGACTAAAGATCAGTTCCGCGACGTGGGCCTGCATGCGGCCTTCAAATCCGTTTTCCCGATCATCAGCTACTCCGGCAACGCCGCTTTGGAGTACGTCGGTTATCGTCTGGGCGAACCGGCTTTTGATGTCAAGGAGTGCGTGTTGCGCGGCGTGACATACGCCGTACCTTTGCGAGTAAAAGTCCGCTTGATCATTTTCGACAAAGAGTCGTCGAACAAAGCGATCAAGGACATCAAAGAGCAAGAAGTCTACATGGGTGAAATTCCCTTGATGACTGAAAACGGTACCTTCGTTATCAACGGTACCGAGCGCGTTATCGTTTCCCAGTTGCACCGTTCCCCGGGCGT
Organism: Pseudomonas sp. GD03842; assembly: GCF_029841165.1. Classification (NCBI taxonomy): domain Bacteria; kingdom Pseudomonadati; phylum Pseudomonadota; class Gammaproteobacteria; order Pseudomonadales; family Pseudomonadaceae; genus Pseudomonas; species Pseudomonas sp. GD03842. Next base: position 6,356 of record NZ_JAOCEA010000018.1, read on the forward strand.
GTTTTTTGACCACGACCGCGGCAAGACGCACAGCTCCGGAAAGTTGCTGTACTCCGCTCGCGTGATTCCTTACCGTGGCTCCTGGTTGGACTTCGAGTTCGATCCAAAGGACTGTGTATTCGTCCGTATCGACCGTCGTCGCAAGCTGCCGGCGTCCGTTCTGCTGCGTGCGCTGGGCTACACCACTGAAGAAGTGCTCGATGCGTTCTACACCACCAACGTTTTCCATGTTCAGGGAGAGACCCTCAGCCTGGAGTTGGTACCGCAGCGACTGCGTGGTGAGGTTGCCGTACTGGATATCCAGGACGACAAGGGCAAGGTCATCGTCGAACAAGGTCGCCGTATCACTGCGCGCCACATCAACCAGTTGGAAAAAGCGGGCATCAAAGCGCTCGACGTTCCACTGGATTACGTGCTTGGCCGTACGACTGCCAAGGCAATCGTACATCCGGCCACTGGTGAGATCATTGCCGAGTGCAATACTGAACTGAACACCGAGCTTTTGGCCAAAATTGCCAAAGCCCAGGTTGTCCGTATCGAGACGTTGTACACCAACGATATCGACTGCGGTCCGTTCATCTCCGACACGCTGAAAATCGATTCGACCGGCAACCAGTTGGAAGCGCTGGTCGAAATCTATCGGATGATGCGTCCAGGCGAGCCTCCGACCAAGGATGCTGCCGAAACCCTGTTCAACAATCTGTTCTTCAGCCCAGAACGTTACGACCTGTCGGCTGTAGGGCGCATGAAGTTCAACCGTCGTATCGGTCGTACCGAGATCGAAGGTTCGGGCGTACTGTGCAAAGAAGATATCGTTGAGGTTCTCAAGACCTTGGTCGATATCCGTAACGGTAAAGGCATCGTCGACGATATCGACCACTTGGGTAACCGTCGTGTTCGTTGCGTAGGCGAGATGGCCGAAAACCAGTTCCGCGTGGGTCTGGTTCGCGTTGAGCGTGCGGTCAAAGAGCGCCTGTCGATGGCTGAGAGTGAAGGCCTGATGCCTCAGGATCTGATCAACGCCAAGCCAGTTGCTGCTGCCGTCAAGGAATTCTTCGGCTCCAGCCAACTGTCGCAGTTCATGGACCAGAACAACCCGCTGTCGGAGATTACGCACAAGCGTCGTGTCTCCGCTCTCGGCCCGGGTGGTCTGACCCGCGAGCGCGCAGGCTTCGAAGTTCGTGACGTGCACCCGACGCATTACGGTCGCGTATGCCCGATCGAAACACCGGAAGGCCCGAACATCGGCCTGATCAACTCGTTGGCTGCCTATGCACGGACTAACCAGTACGGCTTCCTGGAAAGCCCGTACCGAGTGGTCAAGGAAGGTTTGGTCACCGACGAGATCGTGTTCCTGTCAGCTATTGAAGAAGCCGACCATGTGATCGCGCAGGCTTCGGCAGCAATGAACGACAAAGGTCAATTGATCGATGAATTGGTTGCCGTACGTCACCTGAACGAATTCACCGTCAAGGCGCCGGAAGACGTCACGTTGATGGACGTCTCGCCGAAGCAGGTCGTTTCGGTTGCCGCGTCGCTGATCCCGTTCCTCGAGCACGACGACGCCAACCGCGCATTGATGGGTTCGAACATGCAGCGTCAAGCTGTTCCGACTCTGCGCGCCGACAAGCCGCTCGTGGGTACCGGGATGGAGCGTAACGTTGCCCGCGACTCCGGCGTTTGCGTCGTGGCACGCCGCGGCGGTGTGATCGACTCAGTCGATGCCAGCCGTATCGTCGTTCGTGTTGCAGATGACGAAGTCGAACCAGGTGAAGCCGGTGTAGACATCTACAACTTGACCAAATACACCCGCTCTAACCAGAACACCTGTATCAATCAGCGTCCGCTGGTGAGCAAGGGTGATCGCGTGCAGCGTAGCGACATCATGGCCGACGGCCCGTCCACCGACATGGGTGAACTGGCACTGGGTCAGAACATGCGCATCGCGTTCATGGCGTGGAACGGCTTCAACTTCGAAGACTCCATCTGCCTGTCTGAGCGCGTTGTTCAGGAAGATCGTTTCACCACGATCCACATTCAGGAACTGACCTGTGTGGCGCGTGACACCAAGCTTGGCCCGGAAGAGATCACTGCTGACATCCCGAACGTCGGTGAGGCTGCACTTAACAAGCTGGACGAAGCTGGCATCGTCTATGTGGGCGCCGAAGTCGGTCCAGGTGACATTCTGGTCGGTAAGGTCACTCCGAAAGGTGAGACTCAGCTGACGCCTGAAGAAAAGTTGCTTCGCGCAATCTTTGGTGAGAAGGCAAGCGACGTTAAAGACACTTCCCTGCGTGTGCCGACCGGTACCAAAGGTACTGTGATTGACGTTCAGGTTTTCACCCGTGATGGTGTGGAGCGTGACTCGCGTGCGCTGTCGATCGAGAAGAGCCAACTGGATGAGATTCGCAAGGATCTGAACGAAGAGTTCCGTATCGTCGAGGGCGCGACCTTCGAACGTCTGCGCAGCGCGTTGGTTGGTCAAGTGGTTGAGGGTGGTGCTGGCCTGAAAAAAGGCCAGGAGATTACCAGCGAGCTCTTGGACAGCCTCGAACACGGTCAGTGGTTCAAACTACGCATGGTCGAAGACGCACTGAACGAACAACTTGAGAAGGCTCAGGCCTACATCGTTGATCGTCGCCGTCTGTTGGACGACAAGTTCGAAGACAAGAAGCGCAAGCTGCAGCAAGGTGATGATCTGGCGCCAGGCGTCCTGAAAATCGTCAAGGTTTATCTGGCCATTCGTCGTCGCATCCAGCCGGGCGACAAAATGGCTGGACGCCACGGTAACAAGGGTGTGGTTTCCGTGATCATGCCAGTTGAAGACATGCCGCATGACGCCAACGGCACGCCTGTGGATATCGTACTCAACCCGTTGGGTGTACCTTCGCGTATGAACGTCGGTCAGATTCTCGAAACTCACCTTGGCCTCGCGGCCAAAGGATTGGGCGAGAAGATCAACCGCATGCTGGAAGAGCAGCGCAAGGTCGTTGAGTTGCGCAAGTTCCTGAGCGAGATCTACAACGAGATCGGTGGTCGCCAAGAGAATCTGGATGACCTTTCTGATCAAGAGATCTTGGATCTGGCGAAGAACTTGCGTGGTGGTGTGCCGATGGCGACACCAGTTTTCGACGGTGCGAAAGAGCGCGAGATCAAGGCGATGTTGCGCTTGGCGGACATGCCAGACAGCGGCCAGATGCAGTTGTTCGACGGCCGCACCGGCAACAAGTTCGAGCGTCCGGTCACCGTCGGCTATATGTACATGCTGAAGCTGAACCACTTGGTGGACGACAAGATGCACGCGCGTTCCACTGGTTCTTACAGCCTGGTCACCCAGCAGCCGCTGGGCGGTAAGGCGCAGTTCGGTGGTCAGCGTTTCGGGGAAATGGAGGTCTGGGCGCTGGAAGCCTACGGCGCTGCTTACACCCTGCAAGAAATGCTCACAGTGAAGTCGGACGATGTGAACGGTCGTACCAAGATGTACAAAAACATCGTGGACGGCGATCACCGTATGGAGCCGGGCATGCCCGAGTCCTTCAACGTGTTGATCAAAGAAATCCGTTCGCTCGGTATCGATATCGATCTGGAAACCGAATAACACGTGACGCGATCGAGAGTGGGTCGGAATGACCACTCTCTGCTCCGCCAGGAGGAAAGGCCTTGAAAGACCTACTGAATTTGCTGAAAAACCAGGGTCAAGTCGAAGAGTTCGACGCCATCCGTATTGGATTGGCCTCGCCTGAGATGATCCGTTCGTGGTCGTTCGGTGAAGTTAAAAAGCCGGAAACCATCAACTACCGTACGTTCAAACCTGAGCGTGACGGCCTGTTCTGCGCCAAGATTTTCGGCCCCGTCAAAGATTACGAGTGCCTGTGCGGCAAGTACAAGCGCTTGAAGCATCGCGGTGTCATCTGTGAGAAGTGCGGCGTTGAAGTTGCACTGGCTAAAGTCCGTCGCGAGCGTATGGCTCACATCGAATTGGCTTCGCCAGTGGCGCACATTTGGTTCCTGAAGTCCCTGCCGTCCCGTATCGGCTTGCTGATGGACATGACCCTGCGTGATATCGAACGCGTTCTCTACTTCGAGAGCTACGTCGTTATCGATCCAGGCATGACGACCCTTGAAAAAGGTCAGCTGTTGAACGACGAGCAGTACTTCGAAGCTCTCGAAGAGTTTGGTGACGACTTCGACGCCCGCATGGGGGCTGAAGCTGTCCGTGAGCTGCTGCACGCTATCGATCTGGAGCACGAGATTGGCCGCCTGCGTGAAGAAATTCCGCAAACCAACTCTGAAACCAAGATCAAGAAGCTGTCCAAGCGTCTGAAATTGATGGAAGCCTTCCAGGGCTCCGGCAACCTGCCTGAGTGGATGGTGTTGACCGTTCTGCCGGTTCTGCCGCCAGATCTGCGTCCACTGGTCCCGCTGGATGGCGGTCGCTTCGCGACTTCTGATCTCAACGATCTGTATCGTCGCGTGATCAACCGTAACAACCGTTTGAAGCGCCTGCTGGATCTGTCCGCTCCGGACATCATCGTGCGCAACGAGAAACGCATGTTGCAGGAAGCTGTGGATGCGCTGCTCGATAACGGTCGTCGCGGTCGCGCCATCACCGGTTCCAACAAGCGTCCTTTGAAATCCTTGGCTGACATGATCAAGGGTAAACAAGGTCGTTTCCGTCAGAACTTGCTCGGTAAGCGTGTTGACTACTCGGGCCGTTCGGTAATTACCGTCGGTCCGACCCTGCGTCTGCACCAGTGTGGTCTGCCGAAGAAAATGGCGCTTGAGCTGTTCAAGCCGTTCATCTTCGGAAAGCTGGAAATGCGTGGTCTGGCGACCACCATCAAGGCTGCCAAGAAGATGGTCGAGCGCGAGTTGCCAGAGGTCTGGGACGTTCTCGCTGAAGTGATTCGCGAACACCCCGTGCTGCTCAACCGTGCTCCGACCCTTCACCGTCTGGGTATTCAGGCGTTTGAGCCGGTTCTGATCGAAGGTAAGGCAATCCAACTGCACCCGTTGGTATGTGCGGCATACAACGCCGACTTCGACGGTGACCAGATGGCTGTTCACGTACCGCTGACGCTGGAAGCCCAGCTCGAGGCGCGTGCGTTGATGATGTCGACCAACAACATTCTGTCTCCAGCGAACGGCGAGCCGATCATCGTTCCATCGCAGGACGTTGTACTGGGCCTGTACTACATGACCCGTGAAGCGATCAACGCCAAGGGCGAGGGCCGTGTATTTGCGGATCTGCAAGAAGTCGATCGGGTCTTCCGGGCCGGTGAAGCGGCTCTGCACGCGAAAATCAAGGTTCGTATTCACGAAACCGTGAACGACCGTGACGGCGGCAGCGTCAAGAACACCCGCATCGTCGACACTACCGTTGGCCGTGCGCTGCTGTTCCAGGTAGTACCGCCAGGGCTGTCGTATGACGTGGTCAACCAGCCGATGAAGAAGAAGGCGATCTCCAAGCTGATCAACCAGTGCTATCGCGTGGTTGGTCTGAAGGAGACTGTAATCTTCGCTGACCAGTTGATGTACACCGGCTTCGCGTACTCGACGATTTCGGGTGTCTCCATTGGCGTTAACGACTTCGTTATCCCCGATGAAAAAGCTCGCATCATCGACACTGCAACCGAAGAAGTTAAAGAGATCGAGAGCCAGTATGCCTCCGGCCTGGTCACTCAGGGCGAGAAGTACAACAAGGTCATCGACCTCTGGTCCAAGGCGAACGACGAAGTATCCAAGGCAATGATGGCCAACCTCTCGAAAGAGAAGGTCGTTGACCGTCACGGTGAGACCGTGGATCAGGAATCGTTCAACTCGATGTACATGATGGCCGACTCCGGTGCGCGTGGTTCTGCGGCACAGATTCGTCAGTTGGCTGGTATGCGTGGCCTGATGGCCAAGCCGGACGGTTCGATCATCGAGACCCCGATTACGGCGAACTTCCGCGAAGGTTTGAGCGTACTCCAGTACTTCATCTCGACCCACGGTGCGCGTAAAGGTCTTGCGGACACCGCGTTGAAAACTGCGAACTCCGGTTACCTGACTCGTCGTCTGGTAGACGTGGCGCAAGACTTGGTCGTGACCGAGGTCGACTGCGGAACCGAGCAAGGCCTGCTGATGACGCCGCACATTGAAGGTGGCGACGTTGTAGAGCCACTGGGTGAGCGTGTGCTGGGTCGTGTGATTGCGCGTGACGTGTTCAAGCCGGGTACCGAGGACGTTATCGTTCCTGCCGGTACACTGGTCGACGAGAAGTGGGTCGAGTTTATCGAGCTCAACAGTATCGACGAAGTTGTGGTGCGTTCGCCGATCAGTTGTGAAACCCGCTACGGTATCTGCGCCAAGTGCTACGGTCGCGACCTGGCCCGCGGTCACCAAGTCAACATTGGTGAAGCCGTCGGTGTCATCGCGGCCCAATCGATCGGCGAGCCGGGTACACAGCTGACCATGCGTACGTTCCACATCGGTGGTGCGGCCAGCCGTACTTCCGCAGCGGACAGCGTTCAGGTCAAGAACGGCGGTGTGGTGCGCTTGCACAACCTGAAACACGTCGAGCGTGCTGACGGTAACCTCGTCGCTGTCTCTCGTTCCGGTGAGTTGGCGATCGCTGACGAGTTTGGTCGTGAGCGTGAGCGCTACAAGTTGCCGTATGGTGCGGTCATTTCGGTGAAGGAAGGCGACAAGGTTGACGCTGGTGCCATTGTGGCCAAGTGGGACCCGCATACTCACCCGATCGTGACCGAGCTGAAAGGTACTGTGACCTATGTCGGCATGGAAGAAGGTATTACGATCAAGCGTCAAACTGACGAACTGACCGGTCTGACCAACATTGAGGTACTTGACCCTAAAGATCGTCCGGCAGCGGGCAAAGACATTCGCCCAGCGGTGAAGATGGTGGGTGCGGACGGGAAGGATCTGTTGCTGCCTGGTACTGATGTACCGGCTCAATACTTCCTGCCAGCGAACGCCTTGGTTGGTATCGCGGACGGCGCGCAAGTGGGTGTGGGTGATGTTCTGGCCCGTATTCCGCAAGAAACGTCGAAAACCCGTGACATCACCGGTGGTCTGCCGCGCGTTGCTGACTTGTTCGAAGCTCGTCGTCCGAAAGAGGCGTCGATCCTTGCTGAGGTCAGCGGTACGATCGCATTCGGTAAAGAAACCAAGGGCAAGCGTCGCTTGGTCATCACGCCGAACGACGGCAGCGATCCGTACGAAGAGCTGATTCCAAAGTGGCGTCATCTGAACGTGTTCGAAGGCGAGCAGGTCAACCGCGGTGAGGTTATTTCGGACGGTCCTAGCGATCCGCATGACATCCTGCGTCTGCTGGGTGTCAGCGCGCTGGCGAAGTACATCGTCAATGAGATTCAGGACGTTTACCGTCTGCAGGGCGTAAAAATCAACGATAAGCACATCGAGACGATTCTTCGTCAGATGCTGCGCAAGGTCGAGATCAGTGAGTCGGGCGACTCGAGCTTCATCAAGGGTGACCAGATGGAGCTGACGCATGTTCTGGTAGAGAACGAGCGCCTCGTACAGGAAGAGAAGTTCGTTGCGAAGTTCACTCGTGTACTGCTCGGTATCACCAAGGCTTCGCTGTCGACCGAATCGTTCATCTCGGCGGCTTCTTTCCAGGAAACCACTCGCGTTCTGACCGAAGCGGCGGTAACTGGCAAGCGCGACTACCTGCGTGGATTGAAAGAGAACGTGGTCGTAGGTCGTCTGATTCCTGCGGGTACCGGGTTGGCCTATCACAGCGAGCGTAAGCGTCGCCGTGATGCTGAGAAACCACTGCGCGTTAGCGCGAGTGAAGTGGAAGCAGCGCTGACTGAGGCGCTGAATTCAAGCAGCAATTGAGCGTAGTGCCTCAACCATTATCCGCTTGGAGACCAGTTCACCTGGTATTCAAGAGGATAGGGAGGTTGGGGCGCTGCCTTGACTGGGGGCAGGATCCTCTTTAGACTCTTGTACCCCAAAATCTGGCGGGACTTCGTCCTGCCATTTTGCTTTTCTTGCAAGACAATAGCGTCGCAAGACAACAGTGGAGCTAGTAGATGGCAACTATCAACCAGCTGGTACGTCAGCCGCGCAAGCGTATCGTCGAGAAATCCGACGTTCCTGCGCTGCAGAACTGCCCGCAACGTCGTGGCGTGTGCACCCGTGTGTACACCACCACGCCGAAAAAACCTAACTCGGCACTGCGTAAAGTGTGCCGCGTGCGTCTGACCAACGGTTTCGAGGTTTCCTCGTACATCGGTGGTGAAGGCCACAACCTGCAAGAGCACAGCGTCGTCCTGATTCGCGGCGGCCGTGTAAAGGACTTGCCAGGTGTTCGTTACCACACCGTTCGCGGTTCTCTGGATACATCGGGCGTTAAAGGCCGGAACCAGGGTCGTTCCAAGTACGGTACCAAGCGTCCGAAGTAATTCGGTCGTTTTTGCAATCGTTTTTTAAATTTATTGAGTCGATAAGAGTAAGGTCGGGCATTGCATAAGGCATGCGCTGTCCCGGACGAACCTGAAGACCGTTTGAGGGCTTATCATGCCAAGACGTCGCGTAGCAGCAAAGCGTGAGATTCTTGACGATCCGAAGTACGGATCCCAGATTCTTGCCAAGTTCATGAACCACGTAATGGAGAGCGGCAAGAAGGCCGTTGCCGAGCGTATCGTTTACGGTGCTCTGGATACCGTAAAAGCGCGCAAAGCGGGTACTGACCCCCTGGAACTCTTCGAAAAAGCACTCGACGCCATCGCTCCGCTGGTCGAAGTGAAGTCGCGCCGCGTTGGTGGTGCTACTTACCAGGTTCCGGTTGAAGTACGTCCTTCCCGTCGTAATGCTCTGGCAATGCGTTGGTTGGTAGACTTCGCGCGCAAGCGCGGTGAGAAGTCCATGGCTCTGCGCTTGGCTGGCGAACTGCTGGACGCCGCCGAAGGTAAAGGTGCTGCAGTCAAGAAGCGTGAAGACGTGCACCGTATGGCTGAGGCCAACAAGGCTTTCTCGCACTACCGCTTCTAATTTCAGCGTCACTCAATTTGCGAGGGCTTTATGGCTCGTACTACTCCGATTAACCGCTACCGTAACATCGGTATCGTTGCTCACGTGGATGCTGGTAAAACCACCACCACCGAGCGCGTCCTTTTTTACACCGGCGTAAACCACAAAATGGGCGAGGTGCATGATGGCGCCGCGACCATGGACTGGATGGTTCAGGAGCAGGAGCGTGGTATTACCATCACTTCTGCTGCGACCACTGCTTTCTGGCAGGGCTCTGTCAAGCAGCACAAAGACAAGTATCGCTTCAACATCATCGATACCCCCGGCCACGTTGACTTCACCATTGAAGTAGAGCGTTCGCTGCGCGTACTCGACGGCGCTGTCGTTGTGTTCTGCGGTACTTCGGGCGTTGAGCCTCAGTCGGAAACCGTATGGCGTCAAGCCAACAAATACGGTGTACCTCGTCTTGTTTACGTCAACAAGATGGACCGTGCTGGTGCGAACTTCCTGCGCGTCGTTGATCAGATCAAAAAGCGCTTGGGCCATACACCGGTTCCAATTCAGCTGGCAATCGGTTCGGAAGATAACTTCCAGGGCCAGATCGACCTGATGACCATGGAAGCCGTGTACTGGAACGATGCCGACAAAGGCATGGAGCCACGCCGCGAAGCCATCCCTGCTGATATGCAGGAGCTGGCTGAGGAATGGCGCAGCAATATGGTTGAAGCTGCGGCTGAAGCCAACGAAGAGCTGATGAACAAGTACTTGGAAGGTGAAGAGCTGTCGATCGAAGAGATCAAGGCTGCACTGCGTCAGCGTACTATTGCCGGCGAAATCGTTCTGGCTGTCTGCGGTTCGTCGTTCAAGAACAAAGGGGTTCCCTTGGTTCTCGATGCCGTTATCGACTTCCTGCCTGCGCCAGTCGAGATTCCTGCCATCAAGGGTATCAACCCTGATGACAAGGAGCTGGACAAAGATGACCCGGCTGTTCGTCACGACGAGCGTCACGCTGACGACAACGAGCCGTTCTCTGCGCTGGCATTCAAGATTGCGACCGACCCGTTCGTGGGCTCGATTACCTTTGTTCGCGTCTATTCGGGCGCGCTGAACTCTGGTGACTCGGTTCTGAACTCGGTTAAAGGCAAGAAAGAGCGTGTGGGCCGTATGGTTCAGATGCATGCCAACAGCCGCGAAGAAATCAAGGAAGTACTGGCAGGTGACATCGCCGCCCTGATCGGCATGAAAGATGTGACCACTGGTGAAACTCTGTGCGCACTGGATAAGCCGATTATCCTTGAGCGTATGGACTTCCCTGAGCCGGTGATTTCGGTTGCTGTTGAGCCGAAAACCAAAGATGACCAGGAAAAAATGGGTATCGCTCTGAGCAAGCTGGCTCAAGAAGACCCGTCTTTCCGCGTCAAGACCGATGAAGAGACTGGTCAAACGATCATCTCTGGCATGGGCGAATTGCACCTGGACATCCTGGTTGACCGGATGCGTCGTGAGTTCAACGTCGAAGCCAACATCGGTAAACCGCAAGTTTCTTATCGTGAGAAGATCACCAAGAACTGCGAAATCGAAGGCAAGTTCGTTCGTCAGTCCGGCGGTCGTGGCCAGTTCGGCCATTGCTGGATCCGTTTTGCACCTGCTGACGAAGGTCAGGAAGGTCTGCAGTTCGTGAACGAAGTAGTGGGTGGTGTGGTTCCGAAGGAATACATCCCAGCTATCCAGAAAGGTATCGAAGAGCAGATGAAGAACGGCGTTGTTGCTGGCTATCCGCTCATCGGTCTGAAAGCAACCGTCTTTGACGGTTCTTACCACGACGTCGACTCCAACGAGATGGCGTTCAAGGTGGCTGCCTCCATGGCGACCAAGCAACTGGCCTCCAAAGGCGGCGGTGTGGTGCTTGAGCCGATCATGAAGGTAGAAGTTGTAACACCTGAGGACTACATGGGTGACGTGATGGGTGACCTGAACCGTCGTCGTGGTCTGATCCAGGGTATGGAGGATACGGTTTCCGGCAAGGTCATTCGTGCTGAGGTTCCGTTGGGCGAGATGTTTGGTTATGCAACCGACGTTCGTTCCATGTCTCAGGGTCGCGCGAGCTACTCTATGGAATTCTCCAAATACTCCGAAGCTCCGTCGAATATCGTCGAAGCTCTCGTTAAAAAACAAGGCTGATTCAGCCCCTTTAGGCTAGGAGTTCACTGTCGTGGCTAAAGAAAAATTTGAACGTAACAAACCGCACGTCAACGTTGGCACCATCGGTCACGTTGACCACGGTAAAACCACTCTGACCGCTGCTCTGACTCGCGTTTGCTCCGAAGTTTTCGGTTCGGCCAAAGTCGACTTCGACAAAATCGACAGCGCGCCAGAAGAAAAGGCTCGTGGTATCACCATCAACACTGCGCACGTTGAGTATGACTCGTCTGTACGTCACTACGCGCACGTTGACTGCCCAGGTCACGCCGACTACGTCAAAAACATGATCACTGGTGCTGCCCAGATGGACGGCGCGATCCTGGTTTGCTCGGCTGCCGATGGTCCGATGCCTCAGACTCGTGAGCACATCCTGCTGTCCCGCCAGGTTGGCGTTCCATACATCGTTGTCTTCCTGAACAAGGCTGACATGGTGGATGATGCTGAGCTGCTGGAACTGGTTGAGATGGAAGTTCGCGACCTGCTGAGCACCTACGACTTCCCAGGTGATGACACACCGATCATCATTGGTTCGGCTCTGATGGCCCTGAACGGTCAAGACGACAACGAAATGGGTACCAGCGCTGTCAAGAAGCTGGTTGAAACTCTGGACAGCTACATTCCAGAGCCGGAGCGCGCTATCGACAAGCCGTTCCTGATGCCAATCGAAGACGTATTCTCGATCTCGGGTCGCGGTACTGTTGTGACTGGCCGTGTTGAGCGTGGCATCGTTCGCATCCAAGAAGAAGTTGAGATCGTTGGCCTGCGTCCAACCACCAAAACTACCTGCACCGGCGTTGAAATGTTCCGCAAACTGCTGGACGAAGGCCGTGCCGGTGAGAACTGCGGCGTTCTGCTGCGTGGCACCAAGCGTGATGACGTTGAGCGTGGTCAGGTTCTGGCCAAGCCAGGGTCTGTTAAGCCGCACACCAAGTTCACCGCAGAAGTTTACGTTCTGTCGAAAGAAGAAGGCGGTCGCCACACTCCTTTCTTCAAAGGCTACCGTCCACAGTTCTACTTCCGTACTACTGACGTGACTGGTTCCTGCGAACTGCCAGAAGGCGTTGAAATGGTAATGCCAGGTGACAACATCCAGATGGAAGTCACTCTGATCAAGACCATCGCAATGGAAGACGGCCTGCGTTTCGCTATCCGTGAAGGCGGTCGTACCGTCGGCGCTGGCGTCGTAGCCAAAATCATCGAGTAATCCTCGGTAGATTGAAAAAGCCCCCGCCTAGCGGGGGCTTTTTTATTGGGTTGACACCCTGTTGACCCGTCTATAGAATTGCGCCTCCTTTTAACGGGCGTATTGCGCTCGGTGGGAAGTAGCCTGGAGTCTGAAATCCAATGCAAAATCAGCAAATCCGTATCAGGTTGAAGGCTTTTGACCATCGCCTGATCGACCAATCCACCCAGGAAATCGTGGAAACCGCGAAACGTACTGGTGCTCAAGTGCGTGGTCCTATTCCACTGCCTACTCGTAAAGAGCGGTTCACTGTTCTGGTTTCTCCGCACGTCAACAAAGACGCGCGCGACCAGTACGAGATCCGTACTCACAAGCGTGTACTGGACATCGTCCAGCCGACGGATAAAACCGTTGATGCGCTTATGAAGCTTGATCTTGCGGCAGGTGTGGAAGTGCAGATCAGCCTCGGCTAAGACTCGGGTCTTGGTCGTGTAACGCTCTGAAATGGGCGGCCATAGCGGGTGAAAGCCCCGTACACTCATGAGGTTTATAACATGACTATTGGTGTAGTCGGTCGAAAAGCGGGCATGACCCGTATTTTCACCGAAGAAGGTGTCTCCATTCCGGTCACGGTCATCGAGATCGAGCCGAATCGCGTCACCCAGTTCAAAACCGAAGAAAGCGATGGCTATCGTGCGGTGCAAGTCACTGTCGGTGAGCGTCGTGCTTCGCGCGTAACCGCTGCTCAGGCAGGTCACTTCGCCAAGGCGAACGTTGCCGCTGGTCGCACCGTGCTGGAATTCCGTCTTGAAGAAGGCGAGTACAAGGCTGGTGATCTGATCAATGCAGAAATCTTCGCTGCTGGCCAACTGGTAGACGTTACCGGTCAGTCGAAAGGTAAAGGCTTCGCCGGTACCATCAAGCGTTGGAATTTCCGCGGTCAAGATAATACCCACGGTAACTCCGTTTCCCACCGCGTCCCAGGCTCTATCGGCCAGTGCCAGACTCCTGGTCGTGTATTCAAGGGCAAGAAAATGTCCGGTCATATGGGCGCTGAGCGCGTGACCGTGCAGTCCTTGGAAGTAGTGCGCGTGGACGCTGAACGCAATCTGTTGTTGGTCAAGGGCGCTGTTCCTGGCGCTACTGGCGGCAACGTGGTTGTACGTCCAGCAGCCAAGGCTCGCGGTTAAGGGGAAGCTGACATGCAATTAAACGTAAATGGCGCTCAAGCGATCGAAGTTTCCGAACTGACTTTCGGCGGCGAATTCAACGAGACGCTGGTTCACCAAGCAGTCGTGGCCTACATGGCTGGCGGCCGTCAAGGCACCAAGCAGCAGAAGACCCGTTCCGACGTGGCAGGCGGCGGTAAGCGCCCATGGCGTCAGAAGGGTACTGGTCGTGCTCGTGCCGGTACTATCCGTAGCCCAATCTGGCGCGGCGGCGGCACCACTTTCGCAGCGCGTCCTCAGGACCACTCGCAGAAGCTCAACAAGAAGATGTATCGCGCAGCGTTGCGCTCCATCCTCGCCGAGCTCGTTCGCACCGACCGTCTGGTCGTGGTTCAGGACTTTGCTGTTGAAACTCCGAAAACCAAAGATCTGCTGGGCAAACTGAACAACATGAGCCTGACCGACGTTTTGATCGTGTCGGACGCTGTTGACCAGAACCTGTACCTGGCTGCTCGTAACCTGCCACACGTCGATGTTCGTGACGTGCAGGGTTCCGATCCGGTCAGTCTGATCGCATACGACAAAGTGTTGATCACTGTGTCGGCCGTGAAGAAATTCGAGGAGCTGCTGGGATGAACCAGGAACGCGTATTTAAAGTTCTGCTTGGCCCGCACGTTTCCGAGAAGGCTACGGTTCTGGCAGACAAAAAAGGTCAGTTCGTTTTCAAGGTTGCAACCGATGCGACCAAGCTGGAAATCAAGAAGGCCGTCGAAAGCCTGTTCAGCGTGAAAGTTGAGCGCGTGACTACCCTGAACGTTCTGGGTAAATCCAAGCGCACTGCTCGCGGTCTGGGCAAGCGTAATGACTGGAAGAAGGCAGTTATCTCCCTTCAGCCAGGCCAAGATCTCGATTTCAGCAGCAGTGCTGAGTAAGGAAGGGGTGCATCATGGCAATCGTTAAATGCAAACCGACCTCCGCAGGCCGCCGTTTCGTGGTCAAGGTGGTCAACCAGGAGCTGCACAAAGGCGCTCCTCACGCACCGCTGCTCGAGAAAAAATCGAAGTCTGGTGGTCGTAACAACAATGGCCGCATCACTACACGTCACGTTGGTGGTGGTCATAAGCAGCATTACCGTTTGGTTGATTTCCGTCGCAACGACAAAGATGGCATCGCTGCTACCGTCGAGCGTATCGAATACGATCCAAACCGTACCGCTCACATCGCACTGTTGCTGTATGTCGACGGCGAGCGCCGTTACATCATTGCGCCGAAAGGTGTGAGCGCGGGCGATCAGTTGATCTCTGGTGCGCTGGCTCCAATCAAGCCGGGTAACTCGCTGCAACTGCGCAACATTCCAGTTGGTAGCACCGTTCACGGCATCGAGCTTAAGCCAGGTAAGGGTGCCCAGATCGCACGTTCGGCTGGTGCCTCGGCTCAGTTGGTCGCTCGTGAGGGTGTCTACGTTACCTTGCGCCTTCGTTCGGGTGAGATGCGTAAAGTTCTGGCAGAGTGCCGCGCAACTCTGGGTGAGGTTTCGAACTCCGAGCACAGTCTGCGCTCGCTGGGTAAAGCTGGTGCCAAGCGCTGGCGTGGCGTTCGCCCAACCGTTCGTGGTGTTGCCATGAACCCGGTTGATCACCCACACGGTGGTGGTGAAGGTCGTACCTCTGGTGGTCGTCATCCGGTATCGCCGTGGGGCTTCCCGACTAAGGGCGCGAAGACCCGTGGTAATAAGCGTACCGACAAAATGATCGTCCGTCGTCGCAAGTAAATAGAGGGATACGACAGTGCCACGTTCTCTGAAAAAAGGTCCTTTTATTGATCTTCACCTACTGAAGAAGATCGAAGTGGCGGCGGAAAAGAACGATCGCAAACCAGTTAAGACCTGGTCGCGCCGTTCGATGATCCTGCCACAAATGGTCGGTCTGACCATTGCTGTGCATAACGGTCGTCAGCATGTTCCCGTTCTCGTGAACGAAGACATGGTCGGCCACAAACTGGGCGAGTTCGCCGGTACCCGCACTTATCGTGGGCACGTGGCTGACAAGAAAGCCAAGCGTTAAGGGGTAAGGAAATGGAAGTAGCCGCTAAGTTGTCGGGCGCTCGAATCTCCGCCCAGAAAGCCCGCTTGGTCGCCGACCAGATCCGCGGGAAGAAGGTGGGCGAAGCGCTCAACCTGCTGGCTTTCAGCAGTAAGAAAGCCGCCGAGATCATGAAAAAAGTGCTGGAGTCGGCCGTAGCCAACGCCGAGCACAACGAAGGCGCAGACGTAGATGACCTGAAAGTCTCTACTGTTTTCGTCAACGAAGGGCGTTCGCTGAAGCGCATCATGCCACGTGCCAAAGGCCGTGCTGATCGCATCGTCAAGCGGTCTTGCCATATCACTGTCAAGGTTGCTGACAAGTAACGGAGTCGAAGAGATGGGTCAGAAAGTACATCCCATTGGCATTCGCCTGGGAATCGTCAAGGAGCACACCTCCGTCTGGTACGCAGACGGTCGGACTTATGCGGACTATTTGCTCGCAGATCTGAATGTGCGTGAGTATCTCCAAGACAAATTAAAAAGCGCGTCCGTTAGCCGTATCGATATTCATCGTCCGGCTCAAACTGCACGCATCACCATCCACACCGCTCGTCCAGGTATCGTTATCGGGAAGAAGGGTGAAGATGTTGAGAAACTGCGTCAGGACCTGACCAAGCAAATGGGTGTGCCTGTGCACATCAATATCGAAGAGATCCGCAAGCCGGAGCTTGACGGTATGCTGGTTGCTCAGAGCGTAGCTCAGCAGCTGGAGCGTCGTGTGATGTTCCGTCGCGCCATGAAGCGCGCCGTACAGAACGCCATGCGCATTGGTGCCAAAGGCATCAAAATCCAAGTGAGCGGTCGTCTCGGCGGTGCTGAAATCGCACGGACTGAATGGTATCGCGAAGGTCGTGTGCCACTGCACACCCTGCGTGCCGATATCGACTATGCCACCTACGAAGCGCACACCACATACGGTGTGATCGGTGTCAAGGTTTGGATCTTCAAAGGCGAAGTAATTGGTGGTCGCCAAGAAGAGCTGAAGCCTCAAGCACCAGCGCCTCGTAAAAAAGCTGCCAAGTAAGGGGTACGCCAAATGTTGCAACCAAAGCGTACGAAGTTCCGCAAGCAGATGACTGGCCACAACCGTGGCTTGGCATTGCGCGGTAGCAAAGTCAGCTTCGGCGAGTTCGCGCTGAAGTCTGTTGCTCGTGGTCGTCTCACCGCTCGTCAGATCGAGTCAGCGCGTCGTGCTCTGACCCGTCACGTAAAACGTGGCGGCAAGATCTGGATCCGTGTATTCCCGGACAAGCCGATTTCCAAAAAGCCTCTCGAGGTTCGGATGGGTAAAGGTAAGGGTAACGTGGAATACTGGGTTGCCCAGATCCAACCAGGCAAAGTCCTGTACGAGATCGAGGGTGTTTCCGAAGAGTTGGCGCGCGAGGCTTTCGCCCTGGCTGCTGCAAAGCTGCCGCTCGCCACCTCCTTTGTTAAGCGGACGGTGATGTGATGAAAGCGAATGAACTTCGTGAAAAATCAGCACAGCAACTGAACGAGCAACTGCTCGGCTTGCTGCGCGACCAGTTCAATCTGCGTATGCAGAAGGCAACTGGCCAGTTGGGGCAGTCTCACCTGCTCTCGCAAGTTAAGCGTGACATCGCTCGCGTGAAGACTGTGCTCAACCAGCAGGCAGGTAAGTAATCATGGCTGAAGCCGAAAAAACCGTCCGTACGCTGACTGGCCGTGTTGTCAGCGACAAGATGGACAAGACCATCACCGTATTGATCGAGCGTCGCGTCAAGCACCCTATCTACGGTAAATACGTTAAGCGTTCGACTAAGCTGCACGCGCACGACGAAACCAATCAGTGCCACATCGGCGACAAGGTCACTATTCGTGAAACTCGTCCGATGGCCAAGACCAAGTCTTGGGCGCTGGTTGATGTTATCGAACGCGCTGTGGAAGTCTAAGGGCTAGGGGTCGGAGAAATTATATGATTCAGACTCAATCCATGCTCGATGTGGCCGATAACAGCGGCGCTCGCCGCGTTATGTGCATCAAGGTGCTTGGTGGCTCTCATCGTCGTTACGCTGGTATCGGTGACATCATCAAAGTGACCGTCAAGGAAGCGATTCCGCGCGGTAAGGTGAAAAAAGGCCAGGTGATGACTGCTGTTGTAGTCCGCACTCGCCACGGTGTTCGTCGTGCAGACGGCTCCATCATCCGCTTTGACGGCAACGCTGCTGTTCTGTTGAACAACAAGCAAGAGCCGATCGGCACCCGTATCTTTGGGCCAGTGACCCGTGAACTTCGTTCTGAGAAGTTCATGAAGATCGTCTCGCTCGCCCCAGAAGTGCTGTAAGGAGATCCGACATGCAAAAGATTCGTCGTGACGACGAGATCATCGTGATCGCCGGCAAAGACAAAGGTAAGCGCGGTAAGGTGCTCAAGGTTCTCGCTGACGACCGTCTGGTCGTTGGTGGGATCAACCTGGTGAAGCGTCATACCAAGCCTAACCCGATGTCGGGCGTACAGGGCGGTATCGTCGAGAAAGAAGCGCCACTGCACGCTTCCAACGTCGCCATTTTCAACAGCGCAACCAACAAGGCTGACCGTGTTGGTTTCAAAGTTGAAGACGGCAAAAAAATTCGTGTCTTCAAGTCGACCCAAAAAGCGGTTGATGCTTGAACACTGCTAGGTAGAAGACCATGGCACGACTGAAAGAGCTTTACTGGAAGGAAATCGCACCGAAGCTTAAGGACGAACTTAAGCTGTCGAACGTGATGGAAGTTCCACGCATTACCAAGATCACCCTGAACATGGGTCTGGGCGAAGCGATCGGCGACAAAAAAGTCATCGAGCACGCAGTTGCTGACCTTGAAAAGATCACCGGCCAGAAAGTCGTTGTGACTCACGCTCGCAAATCCATCGCAGGCTTCAAAGTCCGCGAAGGTTGGCCGATCGGTGTCAAAGTGACCCTGCGCCGCGACCGTATGTACGAGTTCCTGGACCGTCTGCTGTCGATCTCCCTGCCTCGGGTTCGCGACTTCCGCGGCCTGAATGCCAAGTCCTTCGATGGTCGTGGCAACTACAGCATGGGCGTGAAAGAGCAGATCATCTTCCCGGAAATCGATTACGACAAGATCGATGCCCTGCGCGGTCTGGATATTACCCTGACCACCACTGCTCGTTCGGACGACGAAGGTCGCGCACTGCTGCGTGCTTTCAAGTTCCCGTTCCGCAACTGATTGGAGTAGGACCATGGCCAAGAAGAGCATGAAAAATCGTGAGCTGAAGCGTCAGCTCACCGTTGCCAAGTACGCCACCAAGCGTGCAGCACTGAAAGCTATCATCGTGGATCTGAACGCAAGTCCAGAAGCACGTTGGGAAGCCACCGTTGCGCTGCAGAAGCAACCACGTGACGCAAGCGCTTCGCGCATGCGTAACCGTTGCCGCCTGACTGGTCGTCCGCACGGTGTTTACCGCAAGTTCGGCCTCGCCCGTAACAAGCTGCGTGAAGCTGCCATGCGCGGTGACGTACCAGGCCTGGTTAAAGCCAGCTGGTAATTCGCATTTCTCGTTTCACGCTGCGAGGGGCATTTGTTTCCGACCAGCGCGACACTTGAAGCTGATCAAGCCCCTTTTGGGGCTTGATTCGTTTCTGGGGTACGTCTAGAATTGCCGGCTCGCCAGAGTCCGTGTTTTTTACGTGCCCGGAATATTGAGGCGATAGCTGTAGCCGCAAGGCTCAATTTTTTTGTATCAGGAGCGTCTAGCCCATGAGTATGCAGGACCCGTTAGCGGACATGCTAACTCGTATCCGTAATGCCCAGATGGCTGAAAAGTCCGTCGTAAGCATGCCATCCTCCTCGTTGAAGGTGGCTGTGGCCAAAGTCTTGAAAGACGAAGGTTACATTGCGGGTTATCAGATCAGCAGCGAAACCAAGCCACTGCTGTCCATCGAGCTGAAATACTTCGAAGGCCGTCCAGTCATCGAAGAAGTCAAGCGCGTCAGCCGTCCAGGCCTGCGCCAGTACAAGTCCGTCGATGATCTGCCAAAAGTTCGTGGCGGTCTCGGTGTGTCTATCGTCTCCACCAACAAAGGTGTGATGACTGATCGTGCTGCGCGCGCTGCCGGTGTTGGCGGCGAAGTGCTTTGCACTGTGTTCTAAGGGGGGATAAGCATGTCACGCGTAGCTAAGAACCCCGTTAAGTTGCCAGCAGGCGTCGAAGTCAAGCTCGTCGGCCAGCAACTGTCGGTGAAGGGTGCCAAGGGCACTCTCGACCTGAACGTTCATTCGTCCGTCGAAATCGTTGAAGAGTCCGGTGAGCTGCGTTTTGCTGCTCGCAACGGCGATCAACAGACTCGCGCAATGGCCGGTACCACTCGTGCATTGGTCAACAACATGGTCCAGGGCGTAAGCCAAGGCTTTGAGCGTAAGCTCCAGCTGGTCGGTGTTGGTTACAAGGCCCAGGCTAAAGGCAAAATCCTGAACCTGGCTCTCGGCTTCTCGCACCCAGTGGATTACGAACTGCCGGAAGGCGTTACCGCTGAGACTCCAAGCCAGACCGATATCCTGATCAAGGGCATCGACAAGCAACTGGTTGGTCAAGTGGCCGCGGAAATCCGCGATTTCCGTCGTCCAGAGCCGTACAAAGGCAAAGGCGTGCGTTACGCGGACGAAGTTGTCCGTCGTAAAGAAGCCAAGAAGAAGTAGGGCATAGCAAATGACCGTCAAAAAAGTTACCCGACTGCGTCGCGCTCGCAAAGCACGCCTGAAAATGCACGAACTCGAAGTCGTGCGTCTCTGCGTGTACCGCTCTTCGCAGCACATTTATGCCCAGGTCATCTCGGCCGACGGCAGCAAAGTCCTGGCAAACGCTTCGACTTTGGACAAAGAACTGCGTGATGGGGCCACTGGCAACATCGACGCGGCCACTAAAGTTGGCCAGCTGATCGCTGAGCGCGCGAAAGCCGCTGGTGTATCTCAAGTGGCTTTTGATCGTTCTGGCTTCAAGTACCACGGTCGCGTCAAGGCGCTGGCTGATGCTGCTCGTGAAGGCGGGCTGGAGTTCTAAGTTATGGCAAATAACGACCAAAAACGCGACGAAGGCTACATCGAGAAGCTGGTTCAGGTTAATCGCGTAGCAAAAACCGTAAAAGGCGGCCGTATCTTCACTTTCACCGCGTTGACCGTGGTGGGTGATGGTAAAGGTCGTGTTGGCTTCGGCCGTGGCAAATCCCGTGAAGTGCCTGCTGCAATTCAGAAGGCCATGGAAGCTGCCCGCCGCAACATGATCCAAGTCGATCTGAACGGTACCACGCTGCAGTACGCCATGAAGTCCGCTCACGGTGCTTCGAAGGTTTACATGCAGCCTGCTTCTGAAGGTACCGGTATCATCGCCGGCGGCGCCATGCGTGCTGTTCTGGAAGTGGCAGGTGTTCAGAACGTCCTGGCTAAGTGCTACGGTTCGACCAATCCGGTCAACGTTGTTCACGCAACGTTCAAGGGTTTGAAGTCCATGCAGTCTCCTGAGTCCATCGCTGCCAAGCGCGGCCTGAACGTTGAGGAGATCATCTGATCATGGCTACCGTAAAAGTAACGCTGGTCAAGAGCGTCAGCGGCCGCATCCCTAGCCACAAATTGTGCGTTAAGGGTCTGGGTCTGCGTCGCATCGGTCACACTGTAGAAGTCGCTGACACCCCGGAAAATCGAGGGATGATCAATAAGGCTTACTACATGCTGCGCGTCGAGGGTTAATCGATGAAACTCAATGATCTGAGTCCTGCGCCGGGTTCCCGCCGCGAGAAGCATCGTCCGGGCCGTGGTATCGGTAGCGGTTTGGGTAAGACCGGTGGCCGTGGCCACAAAGGTCAAACCTCCCGCTCCGGTGGCACCATTGCTCCGGGTTTCGAAGGCGGTCAACAGCCTTTGCATCGTCGTCTGCCTAAGTTTGGCTTCGTCTCCTTGAAAGCGATGGATCGTGCAGAAGTCCGCACCTCCGAGCTGGCCAAGGTTGAAGGCGTCGTCACTTTGCAGTCCCTGAAGGATGCCAACGTGATCAACCAAAACGTACAGCGTGTGAAAATCATGCTGTCCGGTGAGGTTACTCGCGCGGTCACCCTCAAAGGTATCGCAGCCACCAAAGGTGCGCGTGCGGCTATCGAAGCAGCTGGCGGCAAATTCGAGGAATAAATGGCTAAGCAAGGTGCTCTCTCAGCGCTCAGCAAAAGCGGCGGGTTGTCCGAACTCTGGGCTCGTCTGCGTTTCCTGTTCCTGGCGATTATCGTCTATCGGATCGGTGCGCATATCCCAGTTCCAGGTATCAATCCTGACCGCTTGGCTGACCTGTTTCGACAGAATGAGGGGACTATTCTTAGCCTGTTCAACATGTTTTCCGGTGGTGCGCTGGAGCGCATGAGCATCTTTGCACTGGGGATCATGCCGTACATCTCGGCATCGATCATCATGCAGCTCATGACCGCTGTCAGCCCGCAACTGGAGCAGTTGAAGAAGGAAGGTGAGGCTGGTCGTCGCAAGATCAGCCAGTACACCCGCTATGGCACCGTCGTCCTGGCGCTGGTTCAAGCTATTGGCATGTCCATTGGCTTGGCCGGTCAGGGCGTTGCTTTCTCTGCTGATATCGGCTTCCACTTCGTGGCAGTCACCACCTTTGTGGCCGGTGCACTCTTCATGATGTGGCTTGGCGAGCAGATTACCGAGCGCGGTGTTGGTAACGGTATCTCGATGTTGATTTTTTCGGGTATCGTCGCCGGTCTTCCGAGAGCGATCGGACAGTCTTTCGAGTCTGCCCGTCAGGGTGATATCAACATTTTCGCTTTGGTCGCAATCGGTTTGTTGGCAGTAGCGATCATCGGTTTCGTGGTGTTCATCGAGCGTGGTCAGCGTCGTATCGCTGTCCATTACGCCAAGCGTCAGCAAGGCCGCAAGGTCTTTGCGGCGCAGACGAGCCACCTGCCGTTGAAGGTGAACATGGCTGGTGTTATTCCAGCCATTTTCGCAAGCAGCATTCTGCTGTTCCCGGCTTCGCTGGGTGCCTGGTTTGGTCAGTCCGAGGGTATGGGCTGGCTTCAGGATATCTCGCAGTCGATCGCTCCTGGTCAGCCGTTGAATATTCTGCTGTTTAGTGCAGGGATCATTTTCTTCTGCTTCTTCTACACGGCGTTGATGTTCAATCCGAAAGACGTAGCGGAAAACCTGAAGAAGTCCGGTGCCTTTATTCCGGGCATTCGTCCTGGTGAGCAGTCTGCGCGCTATATCGATGGCGTTCTGACCCGTCTGACCATGTTCGGTGCTCTCTATATGATGGCCGTATGCTTGTTGCCCCAGTTCCTGGTCGTGGCTGCAAACGTGCCGTTCTACCTTGGCGGGACTTCGTTGCTGATCGTGGTCGTGGTTGTGATGGACTTCATGTCCCAAGTGCAATCTCACCTCGTTTCGCACCAGTATGAATCCCTGATGAAGAAAGCCAACCTGAAGGGCTACGGCAGCGGAATGCTGCGCTGAAGCACCCATAAGGTTCGAGGAGTTGGTGATGAAAGTTCGTGCATCGGTGAAAAAACTGTGCCGTAACTGCAAGATTATTCGCCGCGAAGGTGTCGTTCGAGTAATTTGCAGCGCGGAACCACGTCACAAGCAGCGCCAAGGCTGATTGTGATCTGTGCTATAAGCCCAGCAGCTAGTGCGCTGCTGGGTTGATTATTTGTTATTACAGCGATATTATCTCGCGCCCTATTTCTTGGCTTCCGGGGCGTAGGTAGCTGTCAATTGGAGTCCCACTGAATGGCCCGTATTGCAGGCGTTAACATTCCAGATAACAAGCATACTGTTATCTCGCTGACCTACATCTATGGTGTTGGTCGCACGACTGCACAGAAAATCTGTGCCGTGACCGGGGTAAACCCGGCAGCAAAGATCAAAGATCTGAGCGACGAGCAAATTGAACAGCTGCGTGGCGAAGTCGCGAAGTTCACCACTGAAGGTGACCTGCGTCGCGAAATCAACATGAAAATCAAGCGCTTGATGGACCTCGGTTGCTATCGCGGTCTGCGTCATCGTCGTGGTCTGCCAGTACGCGGTCAGCGTACCAAGACCAACGCGCGTACCCGTAAAGGTCCGCGTAAGCCGATCCGCAAGTAATCGCGCCAGCGAATCGACAGGAATTAAATCATGGCAAAACCTGCTGCTCGTCCTCGTAAAAAAGTTAAAAAGACAGTGGTTGATGGCATCGCCCACATCCATGCATCTTTTAACAACACCATCGTGACCATTACCGACCGTCAAGGTAACGCTCTTTCCTGGGCAACCTCCGGTGGTTCGGGTTTCCGCGGTTCCCGTAAGTCCACCCCGTTCGCAGCTCAAGTTGCTGCAGAGCGTGCTGGTCAAGCTGCGCTGGAATATGGCCTGAAGAACCTCGACGTCAACGTCAAGGGCCCAGGTCCAGGTCGTGAATCCGCTGTCCGTGCTTTGAACGGCTGTGGCTACAAGATCGCCAGCATCACCGACGTGACGCCAATCCCGCATAACGGGTGCCGTCCGCCGAAGAAGCGCCGCGTGTAATCCAGGAGATTGTAAAGAATGGCTCGTTACATTGGTCCAAAATGCAAACTCGCTCGTCGCGAAGGCACCGATCTCTTCCTGAAGAGCGGCGTGCGCGCTATCGAATCGAAGTGCAACATTGAAGCAGCACCTGGTATCCACGGCCAACGCCGCGGTCGCCAGTCCGACTACGGTACCCAATTGCGTGAAAAGCAAAAGGTCCGTCGTATTTATGGCGTTCTCGAGCGTCAGTTCAGCGGTTACTACAAGCAAGCTGCCAGCAAGAAAGGCGCTACTGGTGAGAACCTGCTGCAACTACTCGAATGCCGTCTGGACAACGTTGTATACCGTATGGGCTTTGGTTCGACTCGTGCCGAATCGCGTCAGCTGGTATCGCACAAGTCGGTTAGCGTAAACGGCAAAACCGTTAACGTTCCTTCCTACCAGGTTCGTGCTGGTGACGTCGTGGCGATTCGCGAAAAGGCGAAGAACCAACTGCGTATTGTCCAGGCTCTCGATCTGTGTGCCCAACGTGGCCGCGTAGAATGGGTAGAAGTAGACACTGAGAAGAAATCGGGCGTCTTCAAAAACGTTCCAGCTCGCAGTGATCTGTCCGCCGACATCAACGAAAGCCTGATTGTCGAGCTCTACTCCAAGTAAGGGCTAGAAAATAGGTGCATCCATGCAGATTTCGGTAAATGAGTTTCTGACACCCCGCCACATCGATGTGCAGGTTGTCAGTCCAACCCGCGCCAAGATCACGCTCGAGCCTCTCGAGCGTGGTTTCGGCCATACCCTGGGCAACGCGCTGCGCCGCATCCTGTTGTCCTCCATGCCCGGCTGTGCAGTAGTCGAGGCCGAGATTGACGGTGTACTCCATGAGTACAGCGCGATCGAAGGTGTACAGGAAGACGTCATTGAAATCCTGTTGAACCTGAAAGGTCTGGCTATCAAGCTGCACGGTCGAGACGAAGTTACGCTGACCTTGTCGAAGAAGGGTTCGGGGGTGGTTACCGCTGCCGATATTCAGCTGGATCATGATGTCGAGATCGTTAACCCCGATCACGTAATCGCTAACCTGGCGTCCAACGGCGCCCTGAACATGAAGCTCGTGGTAGCTCGTGGTCGCGGTTATGAGCCAGCAGACTCGCGTCAAAGCGATGAGGATGAAAGCCGCAGCATCGGTCGCTTGCAGCTCGATTCTTCGTTCAGCCCGGTTCGTCGCATCGCATACGTGGTGGAAAACGCCCGTGTCGAGCAGCGGACCAACCTGGACAAACTGGTTATTGATCTGGAAACCAACGGTACCCTGGACCCTGAAGAGGCCATCCGTCGCGCAGCCACCATCCTGCAACAGCAGTTGGCTGCCTTCGTCGACCTCAAAGGTGACAGCGAACCGGTTGTAGTCGAGCAGGAAGACGAGATTGATCCAATCCTGCTTCGTCCGGTTGACGATTTGGAACTGACCGTACGTTCGGCCAACTGCCTTAAGGCGGAGAACATCTATTACATCGGTGACCTGATTCAGCGCACTGAAGTAGAGCTGTTGAAGACTCCGAACCTGGGCAAGAAGTCCTTGACTGAAATCAAGGACGTCCTGGCTTCTCGTGGTCTCTCCCTCGGCATGCGCCTCGACAACTGGCCGCCTGCAAGTCTTAAGAAGGACGACAAGGCGACTGCCTGATCGTCGTAATCACCGAACGTTGTGTTTGGTAAGGAATGAACCATGCGTCATCGTAAAAGTGGACGTCACCTGAGCCGTACCAGCTCTCACCGCAAAGCCATGTTTCAAAACATGGCGGTGTCGCTGTTCGAGCACGAGCTGATCAAAACTACTCTGCCAAAAGCCAAAGAGCTGCGTCGCGTTGCCGAGCCGCTGATCACTTTGGCCAAGAACGACAGCGTTGCTAACCGTCGTCTGGCTTTCGACCGTACTCGTTCGAAAGAAGCCGTTGGTAAGCTGTTCAACGATCTGGGCAAGCGCTATGCGAGCCGTGAAGGTGGCTATCTGCGTATCCTGAAGTGCGGTTTCCGCGCTGGCGACAATGCGCCTATGGCCTATGTCGAGCTGGTCGATCGTCCAGTCGGTGGCGTTGTAGAAGCTGCTGAGTAAGACGTCAGTCGTTACTAAAAACCGGGCCCAGTGCCCGGTTTTTTGTTTTCAGCGTTTAGGGTTAAACACAACGCATTATCTTCTGGCAGAAAGGTTATTGCGCTAATCGCTAGTGATAAAGAGAACTCTCCTCATTTATCGGCATTTTCGGCACTAAATATCAAATATTCGCGATTTTTCTTCATTTTCTCGCCCATGGAGAGATGACCTCGCACGGATGTTGGTTCACACTATGGTCTTTCATGAAGGAGATCCTCGGCGATGCAAGGCCACCCGGACGTCATCGACTACCTCAACACGCTGCTGACCGGCGAATTGGCTGCGCGCGACCAGTATTTCATTCATTCTCGGATGTACGAGGATTGGGGTTTCAGCAAGTTGTATGAGCGCATCAATCACGAGATGGAGGAAGAGGCGCAACACGCTGATGCGCTAATGCGCCGAATCCTGATGCTCGAGGGCACGCCGCGGATGCGCCCTGATGATCTGGATGTGGGTACGACGGTGCCTGAGATGCTTGCCAGCGACCTTCGCCTGGAATACAAGGTGCGCGCTGCGCTTTGTAAAGGCATCGCGCTGTGCGAGCAGCATAAGGACTATGTCAGCCGCGACATCCTTCGCCTGCAGTTGGCCGACACTGAAGAAGATCACACCTACTGGCTCGAAAAGCAGCTGGGCCTCATCAAATCCATTGGCCTGGAAAATTACCTGCAATCCCAGTTCTGATTTGTGCAAAAAAAAAAGCCCCTGCCATGGTAATCATTGGCAGGGGCTTTTTCGTTTCCCTCCGAATCACGCCATCAAGCGCGGTCACGCTCAAGTAGCGGTTTCAGGTAGTGCCCCGTATAGGATTGTTTCATTGCCGCCACTTGTTCCGGTGTGCCGGTGGCGATGATTTGCCCGCCTTTCGACCCGCCTTCGGGACCCAGATCCACCAGCCAGTCCGCCGTCTTGATCACGTCCAGGTTGTGTTCGATCACCACCACGGTATTCCCGTGATCACGTAAACGGTGCAACACGTCGAGCAATTGCTGGATGTCGGCGAAGTGCAACCCGGTTGTCGGCTCGTCGAGGATGTACAGCGTTTTCCCTGTGTCCCGCTTAGATAGCTCTCGAGACAACTTCACACGCTGCGCTTCGCCGCCTGAGAGCGTCGTCGCCGATTGCCCCAGTTTGATGTAGGACAGCCCGACGTCCATCAACGTCTGTAGTTTGCGCGCCAATGCGGGCACCGCGTCAAAGAACGCTCGAGCTTCTTCGATGGTCATTTCGAGCACTTCATGGATGCTTTTTCCCTTGTATTTGATCTCAAGGGTCTCGCGGTTGTAGCGCTTGCTCTTACAGACGTCGCATGGCACGTAGATGTCGGGCAGAAAGTGCATTTCCACCTTGATCAGCCCGTCGCCTTGGCACGCCTCGCACCGGCCGCCTTTGACATTGAAGGAGAACCGGCCTGGGCCATAACCGCGTGAGCGGGATTCCGGTACGCCTGCAAACAGTTCGCGGATAGGCGTGAACAACCCCGTGTAGGTAGCCGGGTTGGAGCGTGGCGTGCGTCCGATTGGGCTCTGGTCGATGTCCACGACCTTGTCCAAGTGCTGCAAGCCATCGATGCTGTCGTGCGCTGCGGCTTCAAGCGTGGTCGCGCCATTCAGCGCCGTGGCGCTCAAGGGAAATAGAGTGTTGTTGATCAGCGTCGATTTGCCCGAGCCCGAAACCCCGGTCACGCACGTCAGCAGCCCGATAGGAATCTCGAGATCCACGTTACGCAGGTTGTTGCCGCGCGCACCCTTGATCTTGAGCGAGAGTTTCTTGTTGCGTGGGGTACGTTCGGCAGGCACTTGGATCTTCACGCGCCCTGACAGGTATTTACCGGTCAGCGATTCCGGGTGCGCCATGACATCCTGTGGAGTGCCTTCCGCCACGATGCTGCCACCGTGCACGCCAGCCCCCGGGCCGATGTCCACTACGTAATCGGCCAGGCGAATCGCATCTTCGTCGTGCTCGACGACGATCACGGTATTACCGATATCGCGCAGATGACGAAGGGTGTCGAGCAGCCGATCGTTGTCCCGCTGGTGCAGGCCGATGGACGGCTCGTCGAGAATGTACATGACGCCCACGAGACCTGCACCGATCTGACTCGCCAGGCGGATGCGCTGTGCTTCCCCGCCGGAAAGCGTATCGGCGCTGCGATCCAGCGTCAGGTAATCGAGGCCTACGTTTACCAGGAACTGCAGCCGCTCACGGATTTCCTTGAGGATCTTGTCGGCGATTTCTCCGCGCCTTCCCGTAAGTTTCAACGCGCCGAAATAATCAGTGGCGTCGCCAATCGGCAAGCTGGTTACTGCGGGCAATGTCTTGTCGCCAACCCAAACATGGCGTGCTTCGCGGCGCAGACGGGTGCCACGGCAGTCAGGGCAAGGCTGGGTGCTGAGGAATTTTGCCAATTCTTCGCGAACCGTGACGGATTCTGTTTCGCGATAACGACGTTCGAGATTGGGCACGATCCCTTCGAAGGGGTGCGCACGCTTCACGATGTCGCCACGGTCGTTCAGGTAGCGGAAATCGACGTTTTGCGTACCGCTGCCATTCAGAAGGGCTTTCTGCTGGTCAGCAGGCAGCTCCTTGAACGGGACCTCCAGGCTGAAGCCATAGTGTTGCGCCAACGAGCCCAGCATTTGGAAGTAATAGACGTTACGCCGATCCCACCCGCGAATGGCGCCCTCGGCCAATGTCAGATCGCCGTTTACCAGCCGCTTCGCGTCGAAGAATTGCTTGACGCCCAAGCCGTCACAGGTCGGACAGGCGCCCGCTGGGTTGTTGAACGAGAAAAGCTTGGGTTCAAGTTCGCTGATGGCATGACCGCAGATAGGGCAGGCGAAGCGGGCGGAGAAAATCATCTCTTCACCCGGCTCGTCGTCCATCGGTGCGACCAATGCGATGCCATCTGCCAGCTTCAACGCAGTTTCGAAAGACTCGGCCAAGCGCTGCTGCAGATCTGAGCGAACCTTGAACCGGTCGACGACGACGTCAATGGAATGCTTCTTCTGTTTGTCCAGCTTTGGTAACTCGTCGAGTTCGCAGAGTTTGCCGTCGACTCGGGCACGAACGAAACCTTGGGCGCGCAGTTCTTCGAAAATTGCGAGGTGCTCACCTTTGCGCTCGCGCACTACCGGCGCCAACAGCATCAGCTTGCGGCCCTCGGGCTCCGCCAGCACGAGATCGACCATTTGGCTGACCGTCTGGGCTTCGAGCGGGATATCGTGATCCGGACAACGAGGGGTTCCTACGCGGGCATACAACAGGCGCAGGTAGTCGTAAATTTCCGTGATCGTTCCGACTGTTGAGCGTGGGTTGTGAGACGTTGATTTCTGTTCGATGGAAATCGCGGGCGACAGGCCTTCAATGGTGTCGACGTCCGGTTTCTCCATCATGGAAAGGAATTGCCGCGCATAGGCCGACAATGATTCGACGTAGCGGCGTTGACCTTCGGCATACAGGGTGTCGAACGCCAGCGACGACTTACCGGATCCAGAAAGCCCGGTAATCACGATCAATTTGTCGCGCGGCAGGGTCAGGTCGATGTTCTTCAGGTTGTGGGTTCGAGCCCCACGAATCAGGATCTTGTCCAAGGTGGCCTCGCACGGCGGGCGTAAAACGCAGGAGTATACGGCCAAATACTGGATGGATGCACACTATTGAGGGGCTTGATGCCGTACCGGGAAAAAAGAAGATTCCTGCGATACGCGGCAAAGCGTCGTATGTGCTGTCCCTCGATGGGACTGGTAGAATCGCCGCCGGTTCACATGAGGTTCTTCCATGCACGATTCTCACAGCGAGCGCATGAGTGGCAGCGAAACCCGCGCGGCGGGCGGGCTGGCACTGGTGTTCGCGTTCCGTATGCTTGGCATGTTCATGGTGCTGCCGGTTCTGGCCACCTACGGCATGGACCTGGCTGGCGCTAGCCCAGCGCTCATTGGCCTGGCGATTGGCGCCTATGGCCTGACTCAAGCGGTTCTGCAAATTCCGTTCGGCATCATTTCCGATCGTATCGGTCGCCGCCCGATCATCTATCTCGGGCTGGTGGTGTTCGCGCTGGGCAGTGTATTGGCAGCCCAATCGACCTCGATCTGGGGAGTCATCGCCGGGCGCATCCTCCAGGGAGCTGGCGCGATTTCCGCAGCCGTCATGGCATTGCTGTCCGACTTGACCCGCGAACAGCACCGGACAAAAGCCATGGCCATGATCGGCATGACCATCGGCGTTTCGTTTGCGGTGGCGATGGTGGTGGGGCCGGTCCTGACCAGCGCATTCGGCTTGTCCGGGCTATTTCTGGCCACCGGCGCCATGGCGTTGATCGGTATCCTCATTGTTGCGTTCGTGGTGCCCAAGTCCACCGTTACGCTGCAACATCGCGAGTCCGGGCTGGCCAGGCAAGCCCTCGGCGCTACGCTTCGTCATCCAGACTTGCTGCGTCTCGACCTGGGCATTTTCGCGCTGCATGCGATGCTGATGTCCAGCTTCGTGGCGTTACCGCTCGCATTGGTCCAGAAGGCGGGGCTGCCGAAAGAGCAGCATTGGTGGGTTTACCTCACGGCGTTGCTGATTTCTTTCTTCGCGATGATTCCGTTCATCATCTACGGCGAAAAGAAGCGCCAAATGAAGCGTATCCTGCTCGGTGCCGTCGTGGTGCTGATGCTCACCGAACTGTTTTTCTGGGAGTTCGGTAATACCCTTCGGGCCCTGGTGATCGGTACGGTTGTGTTCTTCACCGCCTTCAATCTGCTGGAGGCGTCGCTGCCTTCGCTGATCAGCAAAGTTTCTCCGGCAGGCGGCAAGGGCACGGCGATGGGGATTTACTCCACTAGCCAGTTTCTGGGGTCGGCAGCGGGAGGCATTCTCGGCGGGTGGTTGTTTCAGCATGGGGGGTTGGATGGGGTGTTCCTGGGGGGCGCAGCGCTCGCCGCCATTTGGCTGGCATTTGCTGTTACCATGCGTGACCCCCCCTATGTCACCAGCCTTCGCCTGCCGTTGTCGCCCGAGGCTCAACGCGATACAGGGCTTGCCGATCGTGTACTGGCGGTGCGTGGGGTAACAGATGCAGTGGTGGTGGTCGACGAAGGCGCCATCTATATCAAATTTGACAAAGAACAGTTGGATCGGGCGTCTTTCGACGAAGTGGTCAATCCAGCGTCGGAAACGTGTGAAGCCTAGGAGAACGTTATGGCCCGTGGGGTTAACAAAGTCATATTGGTCGGTACATGCGGCCAGGATCCTGAAGTTCGCTATCTGCCTAACGGGAATGCCGTGACGAATCTGAGTCTGGCGACCAGCGAGCAATGGACCGACAAACAGACGGGCCAGAAAGTCGAACGGACCGAATGGCATCGCGTCTCGATGTTCGGCAAGGTCGCCGAAATCGCGGGTGAGTACCTGCGCAAAGGCTCCCAAGTCTACATCGAAGGTAAATTGCAGACGCGTGAGTGGGAAAAAGACGGCATTAAGCGCTACACCACCGAGATCATTGTCGACATGCAGGGCACCATGCAACTGCTGGGCGGCCGTCCTCAAGGTGATGCGCAGCAGGGCCAGGGTGGCGGTGGCTATCAGAATTCCGCACCTCGTCCGCAGCAATCGCGCCCGCAATCGGCACCACAGCCGCAGCGTGAGTCGCGCCCGGCCCCACAGCAAGCGCCTCAGCCTGCACCTGATTTCGACAGTTTCGATGATGACATTCCGTTCTGAGGAACCGTCCTATCGGCGCTGACGCATCAAAAAAGCCCCCGCACAGCCTAGCTGCACGGGGGCTTTTTAATGGGGCACCCATACCGAAGTGCCGTGCTCGAACCTTGCGGCAGGCGTTACAGCCCCAGTTCTGACAGGCCAGGATGAGTGTCAGGACGTCGCCCCAGTGGCCAATGGAATTTGCGCTCCGATTCTTTGATGGGCATGTCGTTGATGCAAGCGAAGCGGCGGTGCATCAAGCCGTCTTCGTTGAACTCCCAGTTCTCGTTGCCGTAAGAGCGGAACCAGTTTCCGGAGTCGTCGTGCCATTCGTAGGCGTAGCGCACCGCAATGCGGTTGTCGGTGAATGCCCAGAGTTCTTTGATCAGGCGGTAGTCGAGTTCCTTTTTCCATTTACGCGTCAGAAAGGCCTTGGCTTCCTCGCGGTTGGTGGCGAACTCGGCGCGGTTACGCCATTGAGTGTCGAGGGTATAGGCCAGCGATACTTTTTCCGGATCACGGCTGTTCCAGCCGTCTTCGGCAAGTCGAACTTTTTCGATGGCCGATTCACGAGTGAAAGGGGGAAGTGGCGGGCGAGTCTGAGCGTTGGACATGGCAGAGCCTCCAGGGGAAATTGGATACAGCGGTCATTGGAGCGTTCTTGGAGCTCAGGCCCTATGGCGGAGTGGCCTGTTTCAGTAATAACTGCGCAACATCCCTTGCGCTGTCTGCGGCGTCGTAATCACCCATGACGCGGGCGGTTGTGATCGCGCCCTCCATGAGCACCAGCAGCTGTTTGGCCAGCACTGCCGGTTGCGCGATGTTCAGTTGCTCGGTCAGTTCCTGGGTGTAGTCGAGCAGTTTCTGCTTGTGCAACTTGGCGATCAGCCGGATTGGGTCGTTTGGATCGCCCACTTCCCCCGCGGTGTTGATGAATGCGCAGCCGTGGAAGCCTTCCGATTCGAACCAGCCTTTGAGCACCGTAAACATATTGAGGATGCGGCCTTGCGGGGTGTCGGCCTTATCGGATTCTGTCCTGAACCAGTTCATCCAGCGCACATCGCGGGCATTAAGCGCGGCGGCGGCGACTTCATCCTTGGTTGCGAAGTAGCGGTAAATACTTTTTCTGGCCACGCCGGATGTCTTTACCAGCAGGTCCATGCCAGTGGCATGAATCCCGTTTCGATAAATGAGTTGTTCCGCCGTCGCGAGAATTCTTTCGCGTGTATCAGTCAGGGGTGCGTTCATGGAATTAAAGGTAGAACGATCGTTCTCCTTGGTCAAGCGGCTTTTGAAAATTTCCTGCTTTGCAAGATCGTTGGCCGAAGTCGGCAGATGAAGCTTGCTGAAACCGCCGAACTTGCAGGGTAAATTTCGATCAGTTCCTGAGGGCTTTGATTTTGCCGTCCTCATGACTGACAGGGAGTGACCTGCGTTTTGTCGAATCTTTTCAAATCCGTTCTGTTTCTGTTCCTCGTCTTCGGTTTCGGCAGCTTCAATGTGCAGGCGGCAGATCCGCCCGCTGCAGCCACGGCCCAATCGAGCGCGCCCGCAGATGCCCCGGCCGAGCCCGAAAAACCGGAGATTCTGGTCGAAGGCGGCCTGCTGGGGGCGCTCAGTTCGAGCATTGACAGCGTCCAAGACAAGCTTGATTTGGACAAGCATCTGCTGGATTCCTGGCGATTGCGGGCCGATCGTGCGGCCGACGAATTGGGCGTGCTGGTCAACAAACCTTCCTCCCGTTCACGTTGGGCAATGGTGGGGGATTTCCTCATCCTGTCGACGGTCTGGATTGGGGCTTTTCTCCTGCTGAACTGGATCGGCAGGTTTGCCGCCAGCCGTTTGGCGCGGCATCGGTTTCTTCAAAGGCGTGAGCGGGTCAATGGCGTATTGAGTTACGTGTTGCCGTACATGATCCCGGCACTGATTTGCCTTCCGCTCACGCTGTATGTGAGTCACTTCATGCCAGTGTCGATCGGGCGCGCGCTGGCGCTGTGCCTGGCCTACTCCACCAGCAGCGGTATCTTCTCAACGTCGGTGCTGATGTCGGTCATCATGCTGTTCAACGCTGGGCACAAGCGTCCGGCGGTTCGGGTCATTCGAGGCTACGCGCCGCACCCGCTATTCATTGTCGGGTTCTTTGCGGCCCTGAGCGACGCACTGACCAGCCCGCAGATTTCTCGGCAGATTGGCGGCAATGTCACCACAAGTGTTGCGGCATTTACCGGGCTGATGGCCTCGATCATGTTCTGCATCGTAGTGATTCGGATGCGTCGCCCCGTCGCGCACCTGATCAGAAACCGGCCATTGAGCGCCCGC
Source organism: Pseudomonas sp. GD03842 (assembly GCF_029841165.1). Lineage (NCBI taxonomy): Bacteria > Pseudomonadati > Pseudomonadota > Gammaproteobacteria > Pseudomonadales > Pseudomonadaceae > Pseudomonas > Pseudomonas sp. GD03842. The sequence goes on from NZ_JAOCEA010000018.1 coordinate 40,650, forward strand.
CTTTCTCAGCCGGCATTGCAACAAACGCTAAAGATATTTTCGAGCCTGTGGCACTTGCCTATCTTGCTGATGATTCTGGTCTCTGCGGTAAGTCTGATTGGCGCTGGAGAAGACAGCCAGGAAGCTTTGCGCTGCGCGATCCTCACTACGATTCTGCTGATCGGGACGGTGTTTCTCAGCACGCTTTTCCAGCACATGTTCAAGCCGGTGGAAGCTCGCACAGGGCGTGTCTATAAGGAGCGGCTGCTCAGTTTGCTGCATGCGGTATTGCGAATCGGACTGGCCATCGGCTTCATCGAGCTGTTGGGACGGATCTGGGGTTTTTCGCTGTTCGAGTTTGCTCAGCGCAACGCCTTGGGCAAGGTCATCAGTGACTCACTGAGCAGTATCGGCCTGATCCTCCTGGTGACCTGGCTGCTGTGGGTCGTCATGGACACGGCCATTCAGGAGGCGCTCAAGCCGCCCACCAATGGCCGTTCCGCGCGTCAGCCCAGCACCCGAGTCAAGACCATCCTGCCGCTGCTGCGCAATGCCATAAAAATCATTTTGGTGGTGATCTGCACCATCACCACAATGGCCAACCTCGGCATCAACGTTGCCCCTCTGCTGGCGGGTGCAGGGGTGGTCGGTCTGGCCATCGGTTTCGGCTCGCAGCAATTGGTGCAAGATGTGATTACCGGGCTGTTCATCATCATTGAAGACACGATTTCTATCGGCGACTGGGTAGTGCTGGATTCGGGGCACGCCGGCACTGTGGAAAGCCTGACCATCCGCACGCTGCGGTTGCGCGACGGCAAAGGGTTCGTTCATTCGGTGCCCTTTGGCCAAATCAAGGCAGTGACCAACCAATCCCGACAATTTGCCTATGCCTTCTTCTCGTTCCAGTTCACGTACGACTCGGACATCGATTCGGCCACCTCGCTCATCCGTGAGGCCGGGCAGGCGATCAGCGATGACTTCCTGCTGTCGAGCAAACTTCAGGGGCCATTGGAGGTGTTCGGTCTGGACCGCATGGACATGAACGGTATCGTGATCACGGCCCAGTTCCGGACTTCATCGGGCGGGCAATATGCAGTGAGCCGTGCCTTCAACGATCGACTCAAGCGTCTGGTGGACAAGGCGCCTGACGTCCGCTTCGCGCAGACCTATCCACAGCTCGTGATGAGCCCGCACAATCCTCAGCCCCCACAGGAAGAGGGGAGCGGCCAAGCACTTGTGCCCGGCAAAGCCACGGTGGTTAACAAGGATGGTTCGGAAAGCCCCATCTGACGGCCCTTCGTGTGAATGGCCTCTTAGAGGCAGTGCGCTCCCCGGAAGATGCCGAACCGGGGGGCGATCACTCAGGCGTTGTGGAGGTCATCTGAAAAGCCGTTCCCGCACCTGCAGCATCAATTCGGCGTCTAGCTCGCCCCAATATTGGGGCTTGCCGGCGATCACGGCGGCAATGGGTACGCCGTCGCAGTACACCAATCGATTTCCGACCACCGCGGGGACCTTGACGCCTGGCAGCAGCGTGCCCGCCAAGTTGAGCGGATCGACGCCACTCACACCGATCAGGCTGCCGTCCAAGGGCCGTTTGCGCACTTCTCGCAACACCGGAATCGCTTCGGGCAACGCGAACTGCTCCCCCGCGAGCCCGGCGACGAATCGGCCGCCCCGAATCACGCCACGAGCCTCCAGGCGATGGAAGGTACGCAGCAGCTCGCGCCAGCTTGGCAGCCAGTCCGCTTCGCGTTCCAGCAGGCGCCAAAACACCACGCCGTACCGTCGCAGCAGCGTCATGGCAATGTGTTCAAGGGTATCGCTATCCGGTTTCGGAGACGGACCACCGGGCGCGCGCCGCAACAATGCCCAACGCCCTGCATCGTCCATCCCGCCGATGAATGCCCCTCGATTGCGCCGATGGGACGGCACTGTACGTCGGCTGGCGGGCGCAATGAGCGCGCGCAAGCCGGCGAAGCTGTCAGCGTTGACCAGGCCTGCGCCCACCAGCTCCTGTAAAGCGTTCTCCAATTCGGTACGCAGCAAGTGCGCCTCGGCACTGAGTTCATCGAAGAACATGGCGCCCTGAGTCGACAGCACCTCATGCACCCGCTGTGCCCGCAGGGACAACTCGGTGGGAGCCGGTTGCTCGGTAAGAGCGCTCCACAGTCGCACCTGTGGGCGGGGCAGCAGGACAATAGGCGTGCTTTTCAGTGCGGCGCTGCTCACCTTGTTGCGGCTGGTGAGACGCATCCATACCACTTTGCCGGAGCGGCACAGTTCATCCAGCCAATGGGCGGAGTAGTCCTTCAGACGCGCGGGGAGAATGTCGCTGTCCCATGCGCTGGCGGCTGCGGAAAACCCTTCCAATTGGCCGACCACTTCTGGCAGCGCGGCTTTGCCCTGACTTTGCGCCGCGCGCGACACATGCTGCCAGTCGAAAAGGAAACGCACGAGGTCTTGCAGCGACACCGGTTCGATTTCCCGGCGCAGCCGCTTGACGGTGTAGCGATGGATACGGGACAGCAGATGCCGCTCGCACCATTGCTCTTCGTCGGCACCGGGGCTGAAGCGACCTCGCAAGACGTAGCCTTCGCTTTCCAGACGGGTCAGCACCTGAACAATGTCGCTGGTCGATAACGCCAAAGGTTCGGCAATGGCGCGGACCGTCAGAGGACCAAACCCGCTGAGCCGTGCACGCACCAGTTCGACCCTGGCTTCGTCTTCGTTCCACGTTTCATCGAAGCCAGGCAGTGCGGCCAGTGTGGGATGCATTTCCGCGCAGGGATAGACCGCCTGCACACATGCCAGGCGCTCCAAGGCAATCCACACGGCCTGATCGGGCGTCACCTGCAACCGGGTCGCGTGGCCCGAACGAGCAAGGCTTTCCAGCCACGACATCCAGCCGGTTTGATCTCGGGCCTCGGTGCCACTGATACAGCCCAGGCTCATCAAGGCTTCGTGCATCTCATCAGCGCCCTGCGGCTGTGGCCAGGCTTCCTCGGCCACGGCACGTATGGCTTCATCGTCCAGCGCGCCCAAGTCGTCGGTCGATTCTGGGTCGCTCCAGCGTCTGCTGAGGACGGCTTGGGTGCGCCGTTCCTCCAACGGTGCGTCGTCGAGGAACGTGTAAGGTTTGGCATTCAGGATCTCGGCGGCGAGCGGGGAAGGGGCCGGCAGGTCACGGCTGATCAGCCGGACCTCACCCGTTTCCATGCGCCGCAACACCGTCAGCCAGCCTTCGGCGTCCATCGCTTCGTGAAGGCAATCGTCAAGGGTCTGCTCGACAAGGGGATGGTCAGGGACTTCACGCTCGCCCACCAGGTTTTCCAGGCAGGCGATCTGGTCGGGAAAGACCGTCGCGATCAGGTCTTCGCTTTTCATCCGTTGCAATTGCGGTGCGACCTTGCGCCCGCCTGCGTAACGCGGCAAGGCCAACGCCACACCGGCATTCCAGCGCCAGCGCACGCCGAACAACGGTGCATCGAGCACTGCCTGGGTCAGCGTGTGCTCGGCAGTGTTGGAATGCAAGTAACGCCAGACCTCGTCCAGCGGAAAACTGTGGGTGGTAGACAGCGACAGTACGATGGTGTCTTCGCTGGCCGCCGCCTGGAGTTCGAAGTTGAAGGTGCGACAAAAGCGTTTGCGCAGCGCCAGGCCCCAGGCGCGGTTGATGCGGCTGCCGAATGGGGTATGAATCACCAGTTGAGTGCCGCCGGATTCGTCGAAAAAGCGCTCCATGACCAGCGTGTCCTGGGAGGGCAGCGCGCCCAGAACGTTGTACGCCCGCGCCAGGTACTCCACCAATTGCTCGGCGCTGTCGTTGCCCAGGCCCAAGGTGCTCATCAGCCATTCGACGCAGGGGCCGGGCTGGCCGGAACTCTCGCCGAGTCGATGATCGATCGCCGCCTGCAAGCGCGCCACGGCAAATGAGAGTTCATCGCTGCGCCCAGGCGCTTCTCCGAGCCAGAATGGAATGTTCGGCGGTGCGCCTTGGGCGTCTTCGACCCGTACGCGGCCCGATTCGACACGCAAGATCCGGTACGACGTGTTGCCCAACTGGAAGATGTCTCCAGCGATGCTTTCCACTGCGAAATCTTCATTGACCGTGCCGATGTTCAAAGCCTGTGGCTCAAGGATCACGCTGTAGTCGGCATTGTCCGGAATCGTCCCGCCGCTGGTCACTGCCGTGAGCTTGCTGCCTCGGCGCCCCCGCAGCGTGCGAGTGACGGCGTCACGGTGCAGGTAGGCGGCCCGCACGCCCTGACGGCCACTGTAGCCTTCGGCGAGCATGGCCAGCAGCGCTTGGTAGTGGCCTTCGTCTACTTCTGCGTAGGGGAACGCTTTGCGAAACATCGCCAGCAGCGCCTGCTCTTCCCACTCCTGGCAGCTGACCTCGGCGATGATTTGCTGGGCCAGCACATCCAGCGGAGCCTTCGGAATCGACAGCGTGTCAAGTTCGCCCCGGCGTACGCAGTCCAGCAGGGCCGCGCACTCGATCAGGTCGTCGCGAGAGATGGCAAACAGTCGCCCCTTGGGGGTTCCGCCGACATGGTGGCCCGAACGTCCGACGCGTTGTAGAAAGGCGGCGATGGAACGTGGGGAACTGATCTGGCACACCAGGTCGACATCGCCGATATCGATCCCCAGTTCCAGTGAAGCCGTGGCGATCAGGACCTGCAATTCACCGCGCTTGAGCCGTTGCTCGGCGTCCAGGCGCTGCTCCTTGGCCAGGCTGCCGTGGTGGGCCGCCACGGCTTCCTTGCCCAAGCGCTCACTCAGATGGCGTGCCATGCGTTCGGCCAGCCGCCGCGTGTTGACGAAAATCAGCGTGGTCCGGTGCTCGCGCGTCAGTTCGGCCAGACGGTCATACACCAGTTGCCAGACGTCGTTGGCCATCACGGCGCTCAGCGGGACGGGAGGGACTTCAATGGCCAGATCGCGAGGGCGAGCATGGCCGATGTCGACAATGGCGCAGGGCCTGCTGACCGGGTCGGCCCCCACCAGAAAGCGCGACACCCGCTCGATGGGTTTTTGCGTGGCTGAAAGTCCGATCCGCAGCAAGGGTTCGGCGCACAGCGCCTGCAGACGCTCCAGGCTGAGTGCCAAGTGGCTGCCGCGTTTGCTGGCGGCGATCGCGTGGATCTCATCGACGATGACTGTTTGGGTACCCGACAGCATGCGTCGCCCCGATTCAGAACCCAGCAGCACGTAAAGCGATTCGGGGGTGGTCACCAGAATGTGTGGCGCGGACTTGCGCATGGCGTTGCGCTCTTTCTGCGGGGTGTCGCCGGTGCGCACGGCAGTGCTGATCCGCAATCCCGGCAGGCCCTGCTTTTCGAGCTGCTCCGTGATGCCGGCCAGCGGGTGCTGAAGGTTGATCTGGATGTCGTTTGACAGCGCCTTGAGGGGGGAGACATACACGACGAAGGTCTGGTCAGGCAATTGCCCGCCCATGGCCAGGCCTTGGTGAACCAAATCGTCGATTACCGCAAGGAACGCCGTCAGGGTTTTGCCCGAGCCCGTAGGGGCTGCGATCAAGGTGGATTGGCGCTGCTTGATCAGCGGCCACGCCTGGGCCTGCGCCGTGGTGACGGCGGCAAAGGTGTGCGTGAACCAGTCGCTGACCGCCGGGTGAAAAGCGTCAAGCACCGGGTCCGGGGACTTGAGAAAATTCATGAGAGCTTTATGCGGGCGCCGGGCCGCAGATGCAAGGCCCGGCGATCGGCGCTTGCACCCCTCTCGCCGTGGACGGCAAGCGATGGGCAAATGCCTGCACAGAAGGGGCGCCATTGCATTGCAGCCCGTGCACCTCTTGGGGCTTGTCCCTGGTACGTGTTATGTTTGCGACCGTTTTTCACTTCTTTTTCAATTGAATCCAAGACCGAGCCTGCTGACTCTATGCGAATGCGCCTTATGCTGTTGGGCGGTGGGAATGCCCTTGGGCAGGCGTTGATTCGTCTGGGTGCCGAGGAGGACATTGGCTTCCTCGCACCGCGTCCACCGCAAGACGGATGGGATGCGGCAAGCCTGACGCAACTGCTCGATGACACCCGCCCGGATGCCTTGATCAACCTGGCCTACTACTACGACTGGTTTCAGTCGCAGAGCGTGAGTGCTGAACGCCTGGAGGGCCAGGAGCGTGCTGTCGAGCGTCTGGCCGAGCTGTGCCAGCATCACAATATCATTCTTGTCCAGCCGTCGAGCTATCGCGTGTTCGATGGCTCGCGGGCGACGGCTTACAGTGAAAAAGACGAACCCATGCCGCTCGGCGTCAGGGGCCAGGCATTGTGGCGTATCGAACAGAGCGTTCGCGCAGCGTGCCCTCAGCATGTGCTGGTGCGTTTCGGCTGGCTGCTGGACGACAGCGCCGATGGCGTGCTCGGTCGCTTCCTGACCCGGGCCGAGACGGCGGGCGAGTTGTTGCTCGCTGACGACCGCCGCGGCAACCCGACGCCCGTCGATGACGCGGCTCGTGTGATCATCTCGGTGCTCAAACAGCTCGACTGCGCAGCGCCTTTGTGGGGCACCTACCATTACGCCGGTCACGAAGCCACCACGCCGCTGGCGTTGGGTCAGGCCGTGCTGACCGAAGCGCGACTGATGCGTGAGCTGGCAATCGAAGCACCCACCGCTCAAGCCCATGCCGCGAGCCCTGATGCTGCCGAAGAGCCGCAGAACGCGGTGCTCACCTGCAAGAAAATCCTTCACACCTTTGGTATCAAGCCCCGCGCATGGCGTGCCGGTTTGCCCAGCTTATTGGACCGCTATTACCGTCATGTCTGACGCACCTGTTCTCATCACCGGCGGCGCCGGTTTCATCGGCTCGCATCTGGTGGACGCCTTGTTGGCCAAGGGGTACGCGGTGCGCGTGCTGGATGACCTGTCTGCCGGTAAACGCAGCAACCTGCCACTGGACAACCCGCGGGTCGAATTGATCGAGGGCGACGTTGCCGATGCCGCATTGGTCGCGCACGCTGCCAAAGGTTGTCGGGCGGTGGCGCATCTGGCGGCGGTGGCATCGGTTCAGGCGTCCGTGGATGACCCGGTAAGAACGCACCAGAGCAATTTCGTCGGCACGTTGAATGTCTGTGAGGCCATGCGCCTGGCCGGGATCCAGCGTGTCGTTTTCGCTTCCAGCGCTGCCGTCTACGGCAACAATGGCGAAGGTGAGGCGATTACCGAAGACACCCCCAAAGCCCCGCTGACGCCTTACGCTGCGGACAAACTGGCCAGCGAGCACTATCTGGATTTCTACCGGCGTCAGCACGCGCTGGAACCGGTGATCTTCCGCTTCTTCAATATTTTCGGGCCCCGGCAGGATCCTTCCTCGCCATACTCTGGCGTGATTAGCATCTTCGCCGAGCGGGCCGAGAAGGGGCTGCCGATTTCGGTGTTCGGCGATGGCGAACAGACTCGGGACTTTTTCTACGTCGAAGACCTCGTCGACATCGTGGTGCAAGGGCTGGAAATGCCGGGCATCGAAGAAGGGGCGGTCAATGTGGGTCTCAATGCCACCACTTCGTTGAATGAGTTGCTGGCTGCGTTCGGCCAAGTCGTGGGCGATCTTCCGCCGGTGACCTATCTGCCCGCGCGGTCGGGCGACATCAAACATTCGCGAGCCGACAACCGCCGCTTGCTCGCGCGCTTCAAGGTCCCAGAGCCGACCCCGCTGAACGCCGGGTTGGCCCGCCTGTTGGGGCGCTGAGCCCATAAACGCAAAAAGGCTCCGGTGAGCGGAGCCTTTTCTGACGCTCCCCAGGCAGTCTGGCTGGGGGCAAGAGCGTTTAGAACTTGTAGCCGAAACCGACCATGTAGACCCACGGGTCCACGTCCACACTGACCTTGGTGCGGCCGACGCCCAAGGCGGATGGGCCGTCCAGAGTGGCCTGGGTGTCGATATCGACATACCAGACGGCGGCGTTGATCATGATCTTGTCGGTCAGCATGTAATCCATGCCCACTTGACCGGCCCAACCGCAGGAGTTTTTCAGGCTCAGGTTGTTCATCCCCTGGGCTTTACGGTTGCTGCTCAGGTTCTCGTCATAAAACCAGGTGTAGTTGACCCCAACGCCCGCATACGGCTGGAGCCTGGAGTTGGCGTCCAGCGGGTAGTACTGCAAGGACAGCGTCGGCGGCAATTGCTTGACGTCCGCCAACTTGCCATCCAGGCCCGGGCCGAGGCCCTTTACCCCGACGGTGTGCTGAAAGGGCGTCGCGGCCAGCAGCTCGACGCCAACGTGGTCAGTCAGCATGTAGGCGAAGGTCAGGCCCAATTGGGTGTCGCTGTCCAGCGTGGCTTTGGTACCGGGTGCCTTGGCGCCGTCGAGCTTGAGGTTGCCGCTGTCCTCGTTCGGAGCGGTCGTCGCGGCTCCGGCACGCACAATGATGTCTCCAGCCTGGTGGGCTTCGGCGACAACGGGAATGCCGAGGGCGAGCGCAAGGCACGACGCGCCAAGCAGGTATTTGTTCATGGAAGGCTCCGTAAGGGCGTTTGAAAGGGATGCCTTAATGGTACGGAGCGGGTGGCGCGGGCTTTTTGATTCAGCTCAATGGAAGGTCATTTAATTCGACTGCGATGAAACTCACTCGAGGGGGGGATGCAGCCATTTCTATCGTCTTCAAGCGCCATCCCATCGGGTGGACGCCTTCAGGAGCACCTCCATTCGCGGCATAAGCCCTTCGATTACTGATCTGGAAGCTCATAGACCAAAATCTTGTCCGCTTCCATTTGGTACCCCGCATCGGCCAGGTCAGTGCGGGTGGACTTGACCTGCATGGGGCCTTCGATCCAATAGGGCTGGTACAGCTCGTCGACCTTGACGCCCAGTTCGCTGGTGACGTGGACAATCTGGTTGGGCGGTGGTGGCGGCACGTGGATGCAGGCCCCGAAATAAGGGACCAGCAGGAAGTCCGTCACCCGGCCTTCTTCGCTGACTTCCAGCGGCACGATGTAGCCGGGCAGGCGGACCGTCTGCCCGTCGAGGGCCTTGACTACCGGCGCGTCTGGCGCGAGTTGATGGGCGGCAGGGGCGGACTCCACCGAAAGGGTGTCGGCCATTTTCGAGAGGTCGTGTATCGGTGCCGTGATCAGTTTCACAGGGGGCGCATCGGGCGGGATCATCTCCTCCCATGTCAGCACCCGCAGGTCTTGTGCCCACGACGCGCTTGCGAACAACAACGACCACACCAGCCACCCTTTACGCATCATCACACCCTCATAAACGGATCGACAGGCCGTCGGCCAGCGACTGACGGTACGCCCGCCACGCGGGCACCGTGCCCATCAGCAGAGCCGCGGCGAGGATGCCGCCCAGCAACGTCCACTCATAAGCGCTCGGCAGCGACAGGGGCAAGTACAGCCCGTAATTGGCCTGGACGTAGCCCTGAGCCGCAGCAATGCCGACATACAGCAACGCCAGGCCGCTGACTGCTCCAGCCAATGCCAGTGCGAAGGCTTCGAGAACCAGAAGGCTGGCAACATGCCACGGCCGCGCGCCCACCGAACGCAGGATGGCCATCTCCCGGCGGCGCTCATTGAGGCTGGTAAGGATCGCCGTCAGCATGCCGATCAGGCCGGTCAGCACCACGAACAGCGAGATCACGAACAGAGCTTTCTCCGCCGTGCCCATCAGGCTCCATAGCTCTTGCAGTGCCACACCCGGCAGGATCGCCAGCATCGGCTCGCCACGGAATTCGTTGATCTCCCGCTGCAATGCGAAGGTGGAAATCTTGCTGTTCAGGCCCAGCAGAAACGCGGTGATCTGGGTCGGCGTCAGGTCCATGTTACGCGCCTGATCGGCGCTGATTCGGCCGGCGCCTTGCGCGGGCACACCGTTGTGCCAGTCGATATGGATCGCTTCCATGCCGCCCAGGCTGATGTGCAGCGTGCGGTCCACCGGCGTGCCTGTGCGCTTGAGGATACCGACCACCGTAAAGGGCTTGTCGTCATGCTTGACCAAGCTCACCGTCGCCACGCCATGGGCCAGTACCAGCTTGTCGCCGAGTGTGTAATGCAGCGCCTCAGCGACCTCGGCACCCAGCACCACCTCGAACGGATCGGTGGCGAAGGGGCGGCCATCGGCGATTTCCAGATGCTGCTGCCGACCGTACTGGTAATGCTCGAAATAGGACGAGTTGGTGCCCATCACGCGATAGCCGCGATGACTGTCACCCAAGGAAATCGGGATGGCCCATTTCACCTGCTTGCTGTTGGCAAAGTGCTCGAAACTGTCCCAGCGAATATTGTTCGTGGCGTTACCGATGCGGAACACGGAATACAGCAGCAGATTCACCGAACCCGAGCGGGCACCGACGATCAGGTCCGTACCGCTGATGGTGCTGGCGAAACTGGCGCGAGCCTCGGTACGCACCCGCTCCACCGCCAGCAGCAGGCAAACGGAGAGGGCGATGGCAAACGCCGTTAAAAAGGCCGTGAAACGGCGATTGGCGAGGCTGGCCAGCGCCAGGCGAAGAAGATACATGTCAAACCTCGGTGACGACGGCGGCGCGATTGAGCTCGGCCAATGACAGATTGCGGTCGAACAGCGGTGCCAGGCTCTGATCATGGCTGACGAACAGCAGGCTGGCCCCGGCTTCCCTGCATTCGGCGAACAATAACCGGATGAAAGCTTCCCGGGCGTCGGCGTCCAGTGCCGACGTCGGTTCGTCAGCGATCACGAGCTCAGGCTGACCGATCAAGGCACGCGCCGCAGCGACTCGCTGTTGCTGGCCGATGGAGAGCGAATCTGCGCGTCGCTCCAGCAACGGCGAATCTTTGAGCCCAAGGTGAGCGAGCAGGGTCACTGCAGCCTGCTCGACACTGCCATGGCGCTGCGTCGCCCGTGCGGTGCGCAGCTTCGAGAAGTGACACGGCAGTTCGACGTTTTCTCTCACCGACAGAAATGGCAACAGATTGAATTGTTGAAAGATGTAGCCCGTGTGGTCGACTCGAAAGCGGTCGCGGGCGCTGGCCGAAAGCTGAGTCAGCTCCTGGCCGAGCAGCCGGATGGTGCCCCGATCCGGTTTTTGCACACCGCCCAGCAACCCCAGCAGGGTCGTTTTACCGCTGCCACTGGGCCCCTTGAGGAACAGGGTTTCGCCTGTCTCAAGCCGGAAGGCCGGAATGTCCAGCAACGGCCCATGGCCCGGCCAGGCGAAACCGAGGTCGGAGAGTTCGATGAGCGCTTGGGTCATGGTCAGAATTTGACGACGGGGTTGCTCGGACGCACTTCTGCGCCCATCTGGCGTTTCGGCGTCACCAATTGGACCTGGATCGTCTGGGTGGCCGGAAAACTGTTGAACAGTTGAGTCAGATCCAGTTGGTTGAGGACGGCGGGCGAAGTGCAGGTGAACTGATAGTGGCCATGGATTTCGCTGTGTTCATGTTCGTGTTCATCCGCGTCCCCGTCGTCATGGTCGTCATCCTTGTCACCGAACAGGGGGCTTTCCAGCTTCGCCTTCACGGCAGAACACCCCGCACCCTCTGGAATGCTGAACAGGCCGTGAGGCTTGAGCAGGGTTTCCCGGGCCAGGGCGAGTTTCATCTTGTCGGCATCGGTCGTAGCAGCGTGCTCGAAACCGACGATGTTCATGGCCGGCGAGTCCAGTTCGAGCTCCAGGGTATGACCGTCCAGCGCCATGTCCAGCCGCGCCACGCCGTGCACATGTGCCCCCAGGCTGCCGTGCTCGTGATCGTGATCATGTTCGTCGGCGGCATGGGCGATGGCGAGGGGAAGCAGCGCGAAAGGCAAGGCAAGTAGCAGACGACGCATGGGGGAGCTCCGACAGGGTTACGAATTGTTATGTGATCTTATAACAATGTTGTGCATCGGTTCTTAACTTTTTCCATCATGAGGGTGCGATATGAACGCGTCGGCCCTGATGAGCGCGGCCTCGATTGCCTCGCAGCGGTTATGATGCAGCCCCCAGGCGCCGTTGGGACCCTGCAACCGCGCCGCTTAGAGGAAGACATTATGTTGCGAATCCGTGGAACCATTGGCGCGCTGCCAGTGGACCTCACTGTGGAAATGGATGAGGACGATTGGGCCAGGCTGGGAATGCAGTGGGGCACCCAGCCCGCAAACGTTGACGCTCAGCCTGCCGCAGCCTCTAAACCACCCCCTAACCGTAATGATGCGGTGTGGGACATCGCACAGGAACTGTTACGCAAGGCTGGGCATCTGAGCGGCCCGGAATTGCTCGGGCAACTGGAGGGGCTGGCGGGCAGCACTGCGGCGGGCAAGCGCCTCATGGTGCGCATGCGCCACAGCGCCAACGTCAGGGTCGAAAGCCATGGCGATGCGCCGGAATATTTCTGGGTCGAATCCTGAAGACGATGCGGTGGCAATACGGCCGTACTGCCACCGAGAACAGCGACTCAATAGAGCGCTGCGAACAGTTTGCGCCGGTAGGTCGTGACCAACGGATGGTCGTTGCCCAGCAGGTCGAACACTTGCAGCAGGGTCTTGTGTGGCAGGCCTTCGTTGTAGCTGCGGTTACGGGTGAACAGCTTGAGCAAGCCGTCCAGCGCGCCTTCGTATTGCTGACGGGACAACTGCTGTATCGCCAATTGATAGGCTGCTTCGTCGTCCTGCGGGTTTTGCGCCAGGCGCGATTTCAGCTCGGCAGCATCGGGGAGTGCCGATGCTTCACCGAGGAATGTCAGCTGCGCCTTGGCACCTGCCAGCGCGGCCTTATGGTCATCGCCTTTCACGGCGTCGAGGACGGCGCGGGCTTCGGTCAACTCGCCACGTTCGGCCAGGCACCGTGCATAGAGAATCAGGGCGGCGGCATTGGTGTTGTCTTCGGCCAGAATCGTCTGCAGGACGGCCTCAGCTTCCGCGAAATGGCTGTCAGCGAACATCGCCTGAGCGGTCTGCAGCGGATCGGCTGCGGCGGGTGGCGGCAGCTTCACGTGGGGCTCGAGCAGTTTGCGGATTTCTGATTCAGGTTGCGCCCCGGCAAAGCCGTCGACCGGCTGACCGTCCTTGAACAGCACGACGGTCGGCAGGCTGCGGATTCCGAAGCGCCCCACGATTTCCTGCTCGGCATCGCAGTCGACCTTGGCCAGCAGCAACTCACCTTGGTAGCTCTCGGCGATCTGCTTGAGCAGCGGCATCAGCACCTTGCACGGTGCGCACCACTCGGCCCAGAAGTCCACCAGCACGGGTTTGTGAAAGGAATTCTCGATGACCAGCTGATCGAAGGTGGCGGTGGTCGCATCGAAGATGTACTTCGTTTCCTGGCTCATCAGACGTCTCGAAAAAAGGCTCAATGGCGCCAACTATAAAGGGCTGAGGGCAATGTCGGAAGCGTGGCGATCGGAGGCTGAGCCCGGCGTACGGGGGGCTATCGCTTGGCGTGGTACAGGCTGACGTTGCGAAACTCCCAGGGCTCTGCCAGATCCGGCAGGGTCAGCGCTTCGAAAATGCCCAGTCGGCGATAGGCCGGGTGCTGAAAATCGCGTACCCGCGAATCCGCTACCAGGGCCTCTTTACCGCGGGTAAGAAAGTGATCCAACAGCGGCAGATTGGCGCGGTCGTACAGCACGTCGGCGACCAAAATCAGATCGAAGCGGTCCTGTTCGGCGAAGAAGTCCGTCGAGTAGCCGAGCGTGACATCGTTGAGTTGCGCATTGGCCGCACAGGAGGCGAGCGCCGCTGGATCAATGTCACAGGCCACCACTTCCAACGCCCCCGCCTTCGACGCGGCAATGCCTGCGACGCCGGAACCGGCACCGAAATCCAGCACGCGCTTGCCTTCGACCCACTGCGGGTGCTCGGCCAGGAATCGCGCCAGCGCCAGGCCGCTGGCCCAGCAAAAGCTCCAGTAGGGTGGCTCGTCGAGGATGCGCCGTGTTTCTTCGGGGCTGAACGCGCGGTCCATGTTCGCCGCATCGATCAACCACAGCTTCAGGTCGGTTCCGGGCAGCGGTTCGGCCACCAGTTTCGCATCGCCCAGCAGTTCGCTCAGTGTCCTTTGCAGAGCGGACGGTGGCGTCATGGGGCGGCGACGAACTGTAGCTGCCCGACGGATTGGGTGTCGGGGCTGGCAATCAGCACTGAGGGCAGGTGCAGGATCAACTGGCCGGATTGGCTAGCCCGGCCACGCAGCTCGACCCGTGCGCCGACGGGGAATGCTTCGGGATTGAAGCGCAACTGAAAGGGCAGCGACTGGTTGTTGCCCGTCAACTTGGTGCTGCTCAGCAGTTTCTGAGGACGATTACGCTCATCGATCACCAGCACGGCCAGCTCCACTTCCGCACCCGCAGGCACACCGAGCAGTTGGCCGCTGATTTCCCGCTGATAAGCAGGCAAAGGGCCCGGGCCGGCGGGCAGTTTTATTGCGTTGGGCGCGGGTTTGGCAGGCGCCGACGCTTTAGGCGCTTCAGGGGTGCTACAGGCGGCGAGCAGGCCGACCAGGCTGAATACGGCAAGCAAACGTAGCGTCATGAATGGCTCCGGCAAGAAACGAAAAAACGGGGGGCAGGCGCAGTATCGCCGAGATGAAGCGCTTTCGCTGCGCGAATGGGCGTCTATATACCTCAAAGGTCGATACTTGTCTTGCGAGCGGGATGCGCTACCATGGCCCTCCCTTTTTTTGTTGCCTGCCACCATGCACTGTCCCTTCTGCGGTGCCAACGACACCAAAGTCATCGATTCGCGCCTCGTTGCCGAAGGCGATCAGGTCCGCCGCCGTCGCGAGTGCGTGGCCTGCGGTGAGCGTTTCACCACTTTTGAAACCGCTGAGCTGGTGCTGCCCCGTCTGATCAAACAGGACGGCAGCCGCCAACCTTTCGACGAGGAGAAGCTGCGCGCAGGCATGCAGCGTGCGCTGGAGAAGCGCCCTGTCAGCGTCGAGCGTCTGGAAGCTGCACTGGCGCATATCAAAAGCAAGCTGCGGGCGACCGGCGAGCGCGAGGTCAAATCATTGATCGTGGGCGAGTTGGTAATGGCCGAGTTGCAAAAGCTCGACGAGGTCGCCTACATCCGCTTCGCTTCGGTGTATCGGCGGTTTCAGGACCTCAACGAATTCCGCGAAGAAATCGACCGACTGGCGCGAGAGCCGGTTAAAGAGTGAGCATGCCTTCCACTGAACAAAGCGTGCTCGACGCCTTTTACATGAGCCGGGCCCTGGAACTGGCGCGCAAGGGTGTCTATTCGACCCACCCCAATCCGCGTGTCGGTTGCGTCATCGTGCGTGAGGGGCAGATCGTTGGCGAAGGCTGGCATGTGCGTGCCGGCGAGCCCCACGCCGAAGTCCACGCCCTGCGTCAGGCGGGTGAAAAGGCCCGCGGGGCGACGGCCTATGTCACGCTCGAACCGTGCAGCCATCACGGTCGGACTCCACCCTGTGCCGATGCACTGGTCAATGCCGGTGTCGGCCGCGTGGTCGCCGCGATGCAAGATCCCAATCCCGACGTCGCGGGTCGGGGTCTGCTGCGCCTGATGAGTGCTGGCATTGCCGTGCAGAGTGGCGTCCTGGAATCTGAAGCTCGCGCGCTTAACCAAGGTTTCCTCAAGCGCATGGAGCACGGTTTGCCGTATGTGCGGGTGAAGCTGGCGATGAGTCTCGACGGGCGCACGGCCATGGCCAGTGGCGAAAGCCAATGGATCACCGGGCCCCAGGCGCGGTCGGCGGTGCAGCGGCTGCGCGCGCAATCGAGCGTGATCCTTACCGGCGCCGATACCGTATTGGCTGACGATGCCCGGTTGACCGTGCGCCCTGACGAGCTGGGCCTGAATGCCGAGCTCACGGCGTTGGCCGGTACCCGCCCCCCTCTGCGTGTGTTGATCGACGGGCGCTTGCGCGTGCCGCTGCAAGCACCGTTCTTCCTGGCCGGCAATGCGCTGGTTGCCACGTGTGCCGCTGCCTCGGCCCGCGAACGCTATACCGCCGAAGGCCACGAACTGCTGGCACTGCCGAGCAGTGGCGGCCATGTCGATTTGCGCAAGCTGCTGGTCGAACTGGCGGCGCGCGGCGTCAACGATGTACTGGTCGAGGCCGGTCCGAAGTTGGCGGGCGCGTTCACGCGGCTGGGGCTGGTCGACGAATACCAGATTTTCGTGGCCGGCAAGTTCATGGGCTCGTCTGCGCGGCCGCTGCTCGATCTGCCACTGGCGCAAATGAGCGAGTCGCTGGAGTTGAAAATCGTCGAAATGCGCGCCGTCGGCAATGACTGGCGAGTCATTGCACATCCTGTCCCGAGCGCGAGCGTATAATTCCGCTTCTCGCCCCGCTCTCCTGGAGGACCCATGTTTACCGGCATCATCGAATCCATCGGCAGCATCCGCGCCATCACTCCCAAGGGCGGCGATGTCCGCGTCTACGTCGAGACCGGCAAGCTCGACCTCTCCGACGTCAAGCTCGGCGACAGCATTGCCGTGAACGGCGTGTGCCTGACTGCCGTCGAGCTGCCGGGCGACGGTTTCTGGGCTGACGTCAGCCGCGAGACCCTGGACGTGACTGCCTTCGTCGATCTGAAAACGGGCAGCCGCGTCAACCTGGAAAAGGCTCTGACGCCGACCACGCGGCTGGGCGGCCATCTGGTCAGCGGCCACGTCGATGGCGTCGGCGAAGTCCTGTCTCGCGAAGAAAACGCTCGAGCCATTCAGTTCCGCATGCGCGCCCCCCGGGAGCTGGCCAAATACATTTCACACAAGGGCTCGATCACCGTCGACGGTACCAGCCTGACCGTCAATGCGGTCAACGGCGCCGAGTTCGAATTGACCATCGTCCCGCACACTCTGGCCGAAACCATCATGGGCGACTACCGGCCGGGTCGTAAGATCAACCTTGAAGTGGATCTGCTGGCGCGTTACCTGGAGCGTCTGCTGCTCGGTGACAAAGCCGCCGAACCGACGCCTGCCCAAGGCGGGAACATCACTGAAAGCTTTCTGGCCGCCAACGGCTACCTCAAATCCTGAATCGAAGGGGGGTGCCGCGTGGCGCTCAATAGCATCGAAGAACTGGTTGAAGACATTCGCCAAGGCAAGATGGTCATCCTCATGGATGACGAAGATCGCGAGAACGAAGGCGATCTGATCATGGCCTCCGAGTGCGTCAAGGCCGAGCACATCAACTTCATGGCGCGTTATGCCCGCGGCCTGATTTGCATGCCGATGACTCGCGAGCGTTGCGAAACCCTCAAGTTGCCACTGATGGCCCCACGCAATGGCTCCGGGTTCGGCACCAAGTTCACCGTGTCCATCGAAGCCGCCGAGGGCGTCACCACCGGTATTTCCGCGGCCGACCGTGCGCGCACCGTTCAGGCTGCCGCCGCGAAGGACGCCAAGGCAGAAGATATCGTCAGTCCCGGCCACATCTTCCCGCTGATGGCGCAAGCCGGCGGCACGTTGTCCCGCGCCGGTCATACGGAAGCGGCCTGCGACCTGGCGCGTATGGCCGGTTTCGAACCGACCGGCGTCATCTGTGAAGTCATGAACGACGACGGCACCATGTCCCGTCGCGCTGAGCTCGAAGCTTTCGCGGCCGAACACAACATCAAGATCGGCACCATCGCCGACCTGATCCATTACCGCATGATCCATGAACGTACCGTTCAGCGGATTGCCGAGCAGCCTCTGGACACTGAGCAGGGCCACTTCAACCTGGTCACTTATCGCGACTCGGTCGAGGGCGACGTTCACCTCGCATTGACGTTGGGCAAGATTTGCGCAGAAGAGCCCACCTTGGTCCGGGTGCACAACATGGACCCGCTGCGCGACCTGCTGATGGTCAAACAGCCTGGCCGCTGGAGCCTGCGAGCCGCAATGGCTGCGGTGTCCGAGGCCGGCAGCGGCGTGGTGTTGCTGTTGGGCCACCCGCTGGATGGCGATGCCGTGCTGGCCCATGTCCGGGAAACAGCGGGCGCCGCACCGATCAAAACGCCGACCACCTACAGCACCGTGGGTGCCGGCTCGCAGATCCTTCGCGACCTGGGCGTGCGTAAAATGCGCCTGATGAGTTCGCCAATGAAGTTCAATGCGATATCCGGTTTCGATCTGGAAGTTGTAGAATACGTGCCCTCCGAATAAAGACCGGCAGGTTCTGGACCGTGAAAACCCTGTATTTTCATCCCGTCCAGCCCTGCGGTCGCCGATTCGTGGCCTAAAATCCCTGAAAGCGCGCCCCGCTGCGCGCTTGCTCTTTAATGACGAGATCCAGCCGAATGACCCTGAAGACCATCGAAGGTACCTTCATCGCCCCACAAGGTCGCTATGCCCTGGTGGTTGGCCGCTTCAACAGCTTCGTCGTGGAAAGCCTGGTGAGCGGTGCCGTTGATGCACTGGTTCGCCATGGCGTGAGCGAAAGCGACATCACCATCATCCGTGCACCGGGTGCGTTCGAAATTCCGCTGGTCGTGCAGAAAGTCGCTCAACGCAGTGAATACGCCGCGATCATCGCCCTGGGCGCCGTGATCCGTGGTGGCACCCCGCACTTCGAATACGTGGCCGGTGAGTGCACCAAAGGCCTGGCTCAGGTTTCCATGGAGTTCGGCGTACCGGTCGCCTTTGGCGTCCTGACCGTCGATTCGATCGAGCAGGCCATCGAACGTTCCGGCACCAAGGCCGGCAACAAAGGCGCAGAAGCCGCGCTGTCCGCCCTCGAGATGGTCAGCCTGTTGGCGCAGTTGGAGGCCAAGTGATTAACGACGAAAGCGATCGCTTCAACCCTCGCGAGCCGCGCCCAGCGGACGCTGGCAAGCCATCGAAAAGCGAAAAACGCCGTGCGGCCCGCCAATTGGCGACCCAGGCCCTGTATCAATTGCACATGGCCAAACAGTCGCTGAACGAGATCGAAGCGCAATTTCGCGTGGATAACGATTTCACTGAAGTCGACGGTGCGTACTTCCGCGAGATCCTGCATGGGGTGCCTGCGAAGAAGGACCAGATCGACGCCGCGCTGGCGCCTTGCCTGGACTTGACGATAGACGAACTGGACCCAGTCGAACTCGCCGTCCTGCGCCTGTCAACGTGGGAACTGCTGGAGCGTATCGACGTGCCGTACCGCGTGGTCATCAACGAAGGCATCGAACTGGCGAAAGTCTATGGTTCGACCGATGGTCACAAGTTCGTCAACGGCGTACTCGACAAGCTGGCTCCGCGTCTGCGCGAAGTCGAAGTGAAGGCCAACAAGCGCTGAGGCGTCTGGGTTTCCAGAACCTCTGCGTCTGACGCCATGGGCGAGTTCGAGCTGATCCGCAACTACTTTGCCGCCGCGCCCTGCGCGCAGCCCGGCGAAGGCGTCGCGTTGGGGATCGGCGACGACTGCGCCCTGTTGTCCTTGAAGGCCGGTGAGCAACTGGCTGTCTCGACTGACACGTTGGTCGCCGGGGTGCATTTCCCCGAAGTGTGTGACCCCTTCCTGCTGGGCCAGCGCGCCCTCGGCGTTTCCGCCAGCGATCTGGCCGCCATGGGCGCCAGTCCCCTTGCCTTCACCCTTGCCCTGACCTTGCCTGCCGTTTCTGCGACCTGGCTGGAAGCGTTCGCCCGTGGATTGAACGCCATGGCCCAGCAGTGCTCCCTGCGGTTGGTGGGCGGGGACACGACCCGCGGCCCGTTGAGCCTGACCGTCACGGTCTTTGGTGCCGTGCCCGTGGGGCAGGCGTTGACGCGGGCTGGGGCGCGGCCCGGGGATTTGCTGTGTGTGGGTGGCACGCTGGGGGATGGCGCTGGCGCGCTGCCCTTCGTGTTGAACCAGCGTAGCGCCGAGGCGTCTACCACTCAGGCCTTGCTGGCCCGCTACTGGTCCCCGCTGCCGCAGCTCGCATTGGGCCAGGCGTTGCAGGGCAAGGCGACCTCGGCGCTGGATATCTCCGATGGGCTGCTCGCGGACTGTGGGCATATCGCGCTGGCCTCAGGCGTAGGCTTGAGGGTGGAGCGTGACAAGGTGCCAATGTCTGACGCGCTGCTGGCGCTTTTCAATCCTGACGAGGCGCTGAATGCTGCGCTAAGTGGCGGCGATGACTACAGACTGGCTTTCACCCTCCCGGCATCATGCCTGGCTGAACTGATCGACGCGGGCTGGTCGATCCACGTGATCGGTCAGGTAGTGGAGGGGCAGGGCGTGGTGCTTGTCGACGGGCTTGGCCATGACGTCACGCCATCGACTCGGGGTTACCAACATTTTCGGGAGACACGGTGACAGATCATCCTAATCAGGTCCCGGCGGAAAACGTCCCGCCCTCGGTATGGACCAATCCATGGCATTTCCTGGCCTTCGGTTTCGGTTCCGGGACCTTGCCCAAAGCGCCGGGCACTTGGGGTTCCATGGTCGCGGTGCCCTTCATTCCGCTGTGGCAAATGCTTCCGGATTGGGGCTACTGGTTGATGCTGGGTATCACCATGCTGTTCGGCTTCTGGCTGTGCGGCAAGGTGGCCGACGACTTGCGCGTGCATGACCACGAAGGCATCGTCTGGGACGAAATGGTCGGCATGTGGATCACCCTGTGGCTGGTGCCCGAAGGTTGGGTATGGTTGCTGGTGGGTTTTCTGGTCTTCCGGTTCTTCGACATTCTCAAACCCTGGCCCATCCACTGGGTCGACAAGCATGTGCATGGCGGCGTGGGGATCATGCTCGATGACGTTTTGGCGGGCGTTTTTGCATGGCTCGCCATGCAGGGTCTAGTCTGGGTATGGGGTGTGATTTAGGCAACGACCGGGAAACGACCGATGATGGGCGTGGGGATGACAGGGTTACGGGGCCTGTTGCTGCTGATCGCGGGCCTCTGGCTAGCCAATGTTCCCGTGCATGCCGAGTCTGTGCCTGAAAAGCCGGCTGACATCGTTCTGGTCAGCGAGCAGTGGAACGCTTATACCGAAGCCGATGGCTCAGGGCTGGGGTGGGACCTGATGCGTGAAATCTTCGAGCCTGCAGGCGTCCAAGTGGCCTTGCGAATCGAACCCTACACGCGCGCAGTCGGGCTGGTGCAACGTGGCGAAGCCGATGCGTGGGTCGGTGCCTACCAAAACGAGGTCGACGGTACCCTCTATCCGAAATGGCACTACGATACTGACGAGATCTATGCGCTGACCCTTGCCTCTCGGCCTGCTCCTACGCTGAGGTCATTGGCGAGCTACCGGCTGGCCTGGGTGCGAGGCTACGCGTTCGATCATTACCTGCCCAACGTCGTCCACTTCAATGAGGTCCCACGGCGGGACCACATTCTGACGATGCTCGAGCATGGTCGCGCCGACGTGTATATCGACGCAAAGCCCGAAATCGGCTTTATCCTCACGCAAACCCAAGAGCCGCAACGCTTCCGAACAACCTATCTGACGGCGATCCCGCTCTACCTGAGCTTCGCCGACAATGACCGCGGTCGTTATCTGCGGGATCTGTTCGATCGGCGCATGGCGCAACTGGTCCGTTCCGGCCAGTTGCGTCCCATCTTCGCGCGCTGGAAGCAGCCCTATCCGTTCGATGCAGACGATGGTGCAAGCCAGGTCGGCGCCAGCCAATGATCAAACTATCCGATCTGATTAGCCGACAATTCAGCCTAAGCTTCTACCGGAACCTGCTGTTACAATGCGGCCTTGCTTATTTCCAGCCCTCATACTGATCAGGAGCACACGGTGCCCGTCGTATTTGTCGCGGCTTCCAAGCTGCCTACCCCTTTTGCCACTTTCAAAATGAACGGCTTCCTGGAGCAGGAAACCGGTCGAGAACACGTTGTACTTAGCCTGGGCGATGTATCCGACGGCGCGCCGGTCCTTGGTCGTGTGCACTCCGAGTGCCTGACGGGCGATGCCTTGTTCAGCCAGCGTTGCGATTGCGGTTCCCAGCTTGAAGCGGCGCTGCGCGCGATCGCTGCCGAAGGCCGTGGTGTGTTGCTGTACCTGCGCCAGGAAGGGCGCGGCATCGGTTTGATGAATAAGATCCGCGCCTATGAGTTGCAGGACGGCGGAGCGGATACTGTTGAAGCGAACGAGCGTCTTGGTTTCGCCGCCGACCAGCGTGACTACGGGATCTGCCTGCCGATGCTGGAGCACCTGGGCGTGAAATCCCTGCGGTTGATGACCAACAATCCCCGCAAGGTCAAAGCCCTGACTGAAATGGGCATCAAGGTCGCGGAGCGCGTCCCGCTGCACACCGGCCAGAATCCTCATAACAAGCTTTATCTGGCCACCAAGGCAGGCAAGCTGGGCCACATGATGGGCAACGAGCATCAAAGCGAGGTCGATCCCGCGTGAGAGGTGGCGGTCAGCACCGAGGCCTGTCGATGACACATGTTGTCGTTCCTTCCCTGTGCTGCAGTCTTCGCCCGTCGACCTGATGCGCCGCGTTTTTGCCTGTCTGCTGCTGATGGCGGCATTGCCTGTCGAGGCGGCCGAGCGCGTGATCAGCCTTGCGCCGTCCTTGACGGAAATCGTCGTTGAACTCGGTGCCGCCGATCGGTTGGTCGGTGTGCTGGACGGCGGTGAGCGGCCGGCCGCCGTCGCTCAATTGCCCTCGGTCGGTCGTTACGGGCAGCTTGAGGTGGAGCGCCTGCTAGGCCTGCGACCCGATTTGCTGCTGCTCTGGCCCGGCAGCGTCAGCGCTGCCCAGCGTGACCAACTGCAGCGCCTGCACATTCCCTTATTCACCGCCGAGCCTCATACCCTCGACCAGTTGGCCGATCAGATCGAACAGGTCGGCGAGCGGCTGGGCCGTTACGAGCGAGGGCGACAGGTCGCGGAGGCGTTTCGTCAGCGGCTGGCCGAGTTGAGAACCCGCTATCGCCGAGATACCCCCATCAGCGTGTTTTATCAGGTCTGGAATCAGCCGCTGTACACCGTGGGCGGCGGGCAAATCATCAGCGATGCGTTGGCTGTGTGCGGGGCGCGGAACGTTTTTACTGATCTGACCCTACCGGCCCCGCAGGTTGGCGTTGAGTCGGTCTTGCAGCGGGCTCCGGAAGTGATCGTCGCCAGCACGGGGTCTCAACTCGACATGTGGAAAGCCTGGCCATCGCTGAAGGCACGGTTGGAAACGGTGCCGGATAAGGGTATCGAGCGGCCGAGCGGGCAGATGATCGAGGCGGTGGCAAGTCTCTGCAGAGCCCTTGCCCCAGATCGTTGATCCACGGACATGGGAGTGGTGCCCGCCGAGCATCGATCCTCTGGCTGACGACCTAGCGTTTCAGCGTTCGGGCGTCCAGGTTATGCCCAACATCCATGTCCGACCTTCTTCCCGATATCCATGGTCATTGCCATCGAAACTGTACAGCGTGCGGCTATAGCGCTTGCCCAAGGCGTTATCCACTTTGAAGTCCAACTTCACTTCGTCGCTGGCTTTCCAACTGCTGCGCAGCCCGATCAGCGCGTAGCCGCCGATGCTACGGGTATTGGCCTCATCGTCGAAACTGCCGCTCACCGCCTGCCAGCTTGCCCCGACTCCAAGGCGGTTGAATTGGCGGTCGATATCCAGGTTCAGCGTCCGGCGCGCGCGGCGGTTCAATGTGTGGCCGGTGTCGCGGTCGCGCGGGTCGATGATCGAGGCCCCCAGTTTCCCGGTCCAGCCATACAGTCGCTGTTCGAATGACGCCTCAAAGCCATTGATCCGCGCTGAACCGATGTTTTGTGGACGGTAGTTGCTGTCCAGCGCAATGGCATCCTCCAGATCGGTCCGATACAGCGAGGCTTCCAGTGAACGGCTATCGCTCAGGCGGCTGCGCCATTGCAGTTCGTAGCTTTTCGAGTGCTCGGGCTTTAGGTTCGGATTGCTGAAACCGGGGTAGTACAGGTCGTTGAACGTCGGGGCGCGGAAGCCCTCGCTGTAGGAGGCCAGCAGATCGTTGGCGTCATTCAGCGCCAAGGTCAGCGTGCCGCTCCAGGTGTCCTGACTGCCGAATTGCTGATTCCGATCGCGGCGCAGGCCCAGTTCAGTGGACACCGGGTCGCCCTTGAAACGGTGCTGGATGAACAGCGCACGGTTCCAGCGGCTGTCTTCGTCGAACGCCGTGCTGCTGTTGACCCGATCCTCGTACGCTTCGGCACCGAGCATCAGGCTGTTGTGGGCGTCCAATGCCAAGTCGTGCTGCCAGTTGACCGAGTCGCGGTAGGTATTGAAGACGTATTGGTCGTCGCTGAGCTTGTCGAAGGTCTTTTCTCTATTCTCGCTATGGCCCAGTTCCAGCCGGGTCTTCCAGTATTCATTGATGCGGGCGTCCAGGTACGTTCCCAGGCTGTTGAGCTCGAAATCACTGTATTGCTGCTGGCCCACGGTGTCGAAGGTCACCGGGTCGAACACGCCGAACGGGTTGTCGAACTCGGTTTTCCCTCGGTTATCCAGCGCGTTGAGGCCGACCTCCACGTCATCGTTTAGCCAGTGGGTCAGGTTCAGGCTGTAGGCTTTGTAGCGGTAGGCATCGTGATCGGCGTCGCTGAGATAGGACGGCCCGGTCCGGTCGATGCCATCGGTCTCGTCCAGGCTGGTGCTGAGGCTGAAGCGGGTTTGCGCATTGCCACCGGACAGCCCCATGCTGCTCTGCCTCGTACCCCGATTGCCAACGCCCGTGTGCAGCCGGGCTTGCAAGCCTTGTCCGGCACTGCGGCGGGTGAAGATCTGAATCACGCCGCCAATGGCATCGGCGCCGTACACCACCGAGCGTGAGCCGCGCAGCACTTCCACGCGCTCAATCTGCTCCACACTGAGGTATTGCAAAGCGCTGTCGGCAGAGGTGGCATTGGCGATTCGCTGGCCGTCGACGAGCACCAGCGTCTGCGCGGACTTGGTGCCGCGGATCGAAATACCGGGCAGGCTGCCTCGCCCGCCGCTGGGTGCGACCTGCACGCCAGGCACCCGATTGAGCAGGTCAGTGACACTGGTCGGCTGCAGGCGCTCGATGTCGGCGCGGGTGAACACGGTGTTGGCGGCGGTACTGTCGCCTCGCGCTTCGACCTGCCGATCGGCACTGATCAGCACGTCGGGAAGTTTGAGCGCGTCTGCACGGTCAGTCGGCTCGGCAAAGGCTTGTGCCGTTGGCAGCAGGGAGAGCGCAAGGGCGAGACGGGATAAGGTCATATGTTCAGCGAGATGATGATCGTTCCCACGCTCCGCGTGGTAACGGTAGCTCGGACGCTCTGCGTCCAGACAGGATGACGCGGAGCGTCACAGGATGCGTTCCCACGCAGAGCGTGGGAACGATCATACGATCATGGCTTTAGATCTTGGTCAGGCGCGCATTGATCGAGGCCTCGATTCCGTCCGCATCCAACCCGCACTCGGCCAGCATCTGCGTCGGTTTTGCATGTTCGACGTAAACGTCGGGCAAGCCCAGGTGCAGTACCGATTTGAGCACGTTTTCCCGTGCAAGGAATTCGCTGACTGCCGCGCCAGCACCACCCATGATGGCGTTTTCTTCGATAGTCACCAGCAAGTCGTGGCTGGCAGCCATTTCGCGCACAAGTGCTTCGTCCAGTGGCTTGACGAAGCGCATATCGACCACGGTGGCATCGATGTTCTCGGCGACTTTCAACGCATCCGCCAGTTGTACACCGAACACCAGCATCGCGACACGGCTGCCCTGGCGGCGCACGACGCCCTTGCCGATTTCTAGCGGCTCCAAGGCGCTGTCGATGACCGCATTCGGGCCTGTGCCCCGTGGATAGCGTACTGCGGCGGGGCCGTTGAACAGGTGTCCGGTCGTGAGCATTCTGCGCAGTTCGTTCTCATCGCTCGGCGTCATGACCAGCATGCCGGGAATGCAGCGCAGGTATGACAGGTCGAAGCTGCCAGCGTGGGTAGGGCCGTCTTCGCCCACCAGGCCGGCCCGATCGATGGCGAAGAGCACGTCCAGGTTTTGCACGGCGACGTCGTGAATCAGTTGGTCGTAACCACGCTGCAGGAAGGTCGAGTAGATCGCCACGACCGGCTTGGCGCCTTCGCAGGCCATGCCCGCTGCCAGGGTCACAGCGTGTTGCTCGGCGATGGCCACGTCGAAATAGCGCTCGGGGAAGCGCTCGCTGAACGCCACCAGGTCAGAGCCTTCTTTCATGGCCGGCGTAATGCCGACCAGTCGCTCGTCCGCCTGCGCCATGTCGCACAGCCATTGGCCGAACACGCCGGAATACTTCGGACCACCCGCCTTTTTGGGCGTCGAGGGCGCGTTGACCGGATCGAGTTTGGTGATCGCGTGGTAGCCGATCGGGTCGATTTCTGCTGGGGCGAAGCCTTTGCCTTTCTTGGTGACAACGTGCAGGAACTGCGGCCCTTTCAAGTCGCGCATGTTCCGCAGCGTCGCAATCAGGGTCGGCAGATCATGCCCGTCGATCGGACCGATGTAGTTCCAGCCGAGCTCTTCGAACAGCGTGCCGGGCACCAGCATGCCCTTGGCATATTCCTCGGTGCGGCGGGCGATTTCCCACGCGCCGGGCAGGCGCGACAGCACCTTCTTGCTGCCTTCGCGCATGCTGGCGTAGGTGCGGCTGGAGAGGATCTTGGCCAGGTAGTTCGAGAGACCGCCGACGTTGCGAGAGATCGACATGTCGTTATCGTTGAGGATCACCAGCATGTCAGCCTTGACTTCAGGCGCATGGTTCAACGCTTCGAATGCCATGCCGGCCGTCAGCGCACCGTCACCGATGACGGCGATCGCCTTGCGATCGATGCCCTGCAGGCGATTGGCGAGGGCCATGCCCAATGCGGCGCTGATCGAGGTGCTCGAGTGGCCGACGCCAAAGGTGTCGTACTCGCTCTCGCCGCGGCGGGGGAAGGCCGCCACACCGCCTTTCTGGCGCAGGGTCGACATCTTTTCGCGGCGACCGGTCAGGATCTTGTGCGGGTACGCCTGATGGCCGACGTCCCAGACCAGCCGGTCGTCGGGCGTATCGAAGACATAATGCAGGGCTACGGTCAGCTCGATCACGCCGAGCCCGGCACCGAAATGCCCGCCGGTCTGGCCAACGGTGTAGAGCAGCTCCAGTCGCAGCTCGTCGGCGAGCGCTTCGAGCTCGGCTTCACCTAACCGGCGCAGACCGTCTGGCGTCGCTGCGTTATCAAGCAGGGGCGTGGACGGGCGCTCGCGGGGAATCTCTTTGAACGTCGTGGGCATCAGGCGAATCGTTATAAGTAAATGACGCGGCAGTTTACCTGATGCATCGCGACCTGCCCATGAACAGCAGTCGATGGATGCTCAAATCAACGTGCCAGAGCGGTGCAATTCCCTGTAGGAGCGCGCTTGCCCGCGATGGCCTCCCGAACCAAGCGCGCCGCTACAGACCCGAATCGCGAAAACGGATCAGTTGCGGCGTTCGACGATGTAGCGCGCCAAGGCCCGCAGAGGCTCGGCTGCCGCGTCGAAAGGTCGCAGCGCATCCAGCGCCTGGTCACGCAGTTCCAGGGCGTAATGCTTGGCCTCTTCCAGCCCCAGCAGCGCCGGGTAGGTCGGTTTGTCCCGTGCGATGTCCGCGCCTTGGCGCTTGCCGAGGGTGGCCGTGTCGCTTTCGACGTCGAGGATGTCATCCTGAACCTGAAACGCCAGGCCGACGGCTCGAGCGTAGATCTGCAGGGCGTCGAGTTGCACCTGGCTGGGACGGCCGCTGGCCAGCGCGCCGAGCCTGACGCTGGCTTCGATCAAAGCGCCAGTCTTGTGCCGATGCATGAATTCAAGGGCTTTCTGGTCCAGCTTGAGACCCACGGAGCCCAAGTCGATCGCCTGCCCGCCGACCATGCCAGCCGGGCCAGCGGCGCGGGCGAGGGTGTGGACCATCTTAAGGCGGGTGTCGGCGTCCTGGGGCGTCAGTGCTGCGTCGCTGAGAACGCTGAAGGCCATGGTTTGCAGGCCATCGCCGGCCAGGATGGCGCATGCTTCGTCGAAAGCCTTGTGAGTGGTGGGCAGCCCGCGACGAAGGTCGTCGTCGTCCATGGCGGGCAGGTCGTCATGGACCAGCGAGTAGGCATGGATCAGCTCGACAGCGCAAGCCGCGCCGTTGGCCGCCTCGGCATTGCCGCCCAGGGCTTCGCAGGCTGCGTAGACCAGCAGCGGCCGCACGCGCTTGCCGCCGTTGGTCACGCTGTAGCGCATGGCTTGGTACAAACGGGTCAGTTCAGGCGCGGAAGCAGTGAACAAGGTATCCAGCGCGGCGTTTACGCGCGCCTGACTCAGGGCCTGATACTCGGCGATCATTCGGGCTGTTCCGCGTCGAAAGGTTCTTCCGCCAGTTCGCCGTCACGCTCCAGCAGCACCTGAACTTTCTGCTCGGCCTGGGCCAACGCGCTCTGGCATTCGCGAGTCAGGCGGATGCCTTGCTCGAAGGCGGTCAGGGAGTCTTCCAGCGACAGCTCGCCGTTCTCCAGACGCTCGACCAGCGTTTGCAAGTCCGCGAGGGACTGTTCGAAATCCAGTGCTGCTTTCTTGCGGGCCATGGCGGCTATCCCGGTAGAGGTTAAACCGGCGCGACACTAGCAGAGCAACGGCATTGGGGCAAATGAGAGGTGCTGGGCGGGACGGCGTCGGCGCTGTTCAATGAGCGCCATCGCCAAGCGGGAGCGCTACCAGGTCGATGAGTGACCGGGCGGCGCGCCGTCTTTTTTCACTGTCACAAATGGGTGAATACCGCTTGCGCTGACAGACGTGATTTTGGCAGTTTGGCGTTGAAGTCCGTCTCGCTGCGGTACCCGAGCGACACCACGACCAGGCTGCTAAAGCCTTTCTCGCGAAGACCCAGTTCGGCGTCCAGTTTCTTGAAGTCGAAGCCTTCCATCGGTGTGGCATCCAGGCCCAACGAGGCTGCGCCCAGCAGCAGCGTACCGAGCGCCAGGTACGTCTGCTTTTCCATCCAGTGCTGCAGATCCTTGAGGTCGTATCTGTGCAGGTTCACGTAGCTGCGACGGGTGGTGTCCTGGCCTGCCTTGGCGTCTGCAGTGGCGAAGCGACCGTCTTGTTCTTCCTGCGCCAGAACCGCTTGCAGATGGTCCTCGGACATTTCAGTGCGCGTGCACAGAACGATGACGTGCGATGCGTGGAGGATTTTCGCTTCATTGTAGGCGAACGCGCCTTCCGCCCCTTTGGCGATGCGCGCTTTTCCCTGTTCGTCGGAGGCCACGATGAAATGCCATGGCTGCGAGTTCACTGACGAGGGGCTGTGGCGCAGTTGGTCGAGCAATGTGTCGATGGTCTCTTGCGCAACTTTGCGGGTCGCGTCATAGGCCTTGGTGGTGTAGCGAGTTTTGGCAAGCGCGGTGAGCTGCATGGCGTGAATCCTGAGGCGAAAGGGTGGGATGGAGGCCGACGCCGCAGGCGACCGGCCCGAAAAGGCGCCGATCTTCACATGCGACGGGTGGGTTGAACAGGGGTTCAGAAACCTTCGAGCACGATCTTGCCTTTGGCTTTGCCGCTCTCGATCACCGCGTGGGCGCGGCGCAGGTTCTCGGCGTTGATGGTGCCGAAATGCTCGCCCAGCGTCGTTTTCAGGATGCCCTGATCGATCAACTGCGAGACGCGGTTGAGCAACTCATGCTGGGCGATCATGTCGGGGGTTTCATAGAGCGAGCGCGTGAACATCAGCTCCCAGTGCAGCGACAGCGCCTTGCGTTTCATGGGCACCACATCGAGTGTCTTGGGATCGTCGATGAGCGCCAGTTTGCCTTGTGGACGCAGTGCGTCGATCAGTTGAGGGAAATAACTGTCGGTGTGGGTGAGGCTCGCCACATGGCTGACCTGCCCCACGCCAAGGCCTTCCAACTGCGCGACCAGGGGTTGGCTGTGATCGATGACGTGATGCGCGCCGAGGCCTTTGACCCACTCGCGGGTTTCATCGCGAGAGGCCGTGCCAATGACGGTCAGGCGGGTCAACTGGCGTGCCAGTTGAACCAGCATCGAGCCTACGCCACCTCCCGCGCCAATGATCAGCAGGCTGTCGCCTTCACCTTCGCCTTCCTTGACGCCGAGTCGATCGAACAACAGCTCCCAGGCGGTGATCGAGGTCAGCGGCAAGGCTGCGGCATGAGCGTTGTCGAGGGATGTCGGCTTGCGCCCCACGATGCGTTCGTCCACGAGATGAAATTCGCTGTAGTTACCGGGGCGGGCGATGGAACCTGCGTAAAACACCTCGTCGCCGACCGTGAACAGCGTCACGTCACTGCCGGTTTCGCGAACCACGCCGACGGCGTCCCAGCCCACGACTTTAGGGGCGGTGGCGGCCGAGCCTGCCCGGACTTTTGTGTCGACCGGGTTCACGGAAATGGCCTGCACTTCGACCAACAGATCCCGCGGCCCGGGCGTTGGTTTGGGCAAGTCCATGTCCTTGAGGGCATTTGGGTCTTCGATAGGCAGGCCGTGCTGGGTGAAGGCGATGGCTTTCATGGCGATCTCTCTGAAAGGGGGAGGCTTGAGTTGCCCCTATCTTGGTCTTCTCCCGCGATGAAAAACACCGGCCTGATGCGGCAACACTTTCATGGAAGCGATGAAAATGGACCGCATCGGACGGGGGCAAGCGCCTTGAGCGCCGGCCCCATGTCATCCTCAGTGCGAATGCCTTGGCTCGCCGTTTCGGGCGATGACCCGAAGGTGCAACGTGGCCGGCTCAAGGCAGCCGCCGGTGGACAACTGCCCCACCAACTGGCGATACAGTTCCTGCCACGGAGTCTGCGAGGCGGGCATCTTCGGCTCGAACCCGGCGCGGCGTTCGGCCATTTCCTCCTCACTGATCAGCACGTTGACGCTGCGGTTGTTGAGGTCCACGCGCAGGCGGTCGTTGGTTTTCAATAGCGCCAACCCGCCGCCCACCGCCGCTTCCGGCGACATGTTGAGAATCGAGGGGCTGGCCGACGTGCCGCTCTGGCGACCATCTCCAAGGCAGGGCAGCGAATCGATTCCTCGCTTGATCAGTTCGGCAGGGGGCGCCATGTTGACCACTTCGGCGCTGCCGGGGTAACCCACGGTGCCTGCGCCGCGAATCACCAGAATGCAGCGTTCGTCGATGTCCAGCGAAGGGTCGTTGATGCGCGCGTGATAATCCTCCGGGCCTTCAAAGACGATTGCCCGTGCTTCGAAGCTGTTTTCCGCGCCGGGCTCTGACAGGTAGGTCTTGCGGAACGCCTCGCCGACCACCGACATCTTCATGATCGCGCTGTCGAAGAAGTTGCCGCTGAGTACGATGAAACCGGCGCGGTGCTTGAGCGGGTCTTCATAGGAGCGAATCACGTCCGCGTCATGGGTGACGGCAGCGGCCACGATCTCGCCCACCGTCTTGCCCGCTACCGAGCGGCAGGTCTCATGCAGCTTCCCGGCTTTCTGCAGTTCGTGCATCACGGCCGGGACGCCTCCGGCGCGATGGAAGCCTTCGCCCAGGTATTTACCCGCTGGCATGCAGTTGACCAGCAGTGGAACGTCTTCACCGACGCGCTGCCAGTCGTCCAGGCTCAATTCGACTCCCATGTGCCGGGCGATGGCGATCAAGTGCGGTGGGCAGTTGCTGGATGCACCCAGGGCAGAGGCGACGGCGATGGCGTTCTCGAAGGCTTCGCGGGTCATGATCTGCGAAGGGCGGACGTCCTCGCGCACCAGGTCGCAAATGCGTTTGCCAGTCATGTAGGCCATCTGGCCACGCTCGCGATACGGCGCCGGGATGCTCGCACAGCCTGGCAACGACATGCCCAGGGCCTCTGCCAGCGCATTCATCGAAAGTGCCGTTCCCATGGTGTTGCAGTGGCCAACCGAGGGCGAGGCCGCGGTGGTCATCTCCATGAAACCTTCATAGTTGATTTCGCCGGCCGAGAGCAGGTTGCGGGCATGCCACAGCACCGTGCCCGAGCCGATCAGCTCACCCTTGTGGCGACCGTCGAGCATCGGCCCGCCAGAGAGCACGATGGCGGGCAGGTCAGTGGTGGCGGCGGCCATCAGGCAGGCGGGCGTGGTCTTGTCGCAACCGGTGGTCAGCACCACGCCGTCGAGCGGGTAACCATGGAGAATTTCAACCAGCCCCAGATAGGCCAGGTTGCGGTCAAGCGCGGCCGTGGGGCGACGGGTCTGCTCGGCGATAGGGTGGACTGGAAACTCCATCGGAATGCCGCCGGCATCGCGAATGCCGGCCTTGACTCGCTGGGCCAATTCCAGATGGTGACGGTTGCAAGGCGTCAGGTCGCTGCCTGTCTGCGCAATCCCGATGATCGGCCGCCCAGACTGCAACTCTTCGCGGGTCAGGCCATAGTTCATGTAGCGCTCGACATACAGCGCCGTCATGTCGGCGTGGTCAGGGTCATCAAACCATTGCTGGCTGCGCAGGGGGCGTTTCGGGACTTCGGACATGGTTCGGGTTTCTCTTGTTATCGGGGTAACGGGCGACGCTCATTGGGCGGCGCACCGGTTGTCGGCGAGGAGGGGCGTTGCGTCGCAGGACTCACTGCCGCGTCAGCAAACCACGCGCCGTCAGGTTACGGAACAATGCGCCAAGACCGAACGTCCAGGGAGTGGCCTGGCTGCTATGCGTCACTTCGTTGTGCAGGCTGCCCAGCAAACGGCTGCTGATGCTGACCTCGTCTCCAAGCTTGTGAGTGAAGCCGCCCCCCACGTGGTCACGGTCTTCAGTGGGCGCGAACAAGGTGCCGAGGTACAGCAGAAAACCGTCGGGATACTGGTGGTTTTCGTTGAGGGTCTGGGCGGCAATGTCTTCCGGGTCCCGGCTGATCTGCGACATGGAGCTTGAACCCTTCAGCACGTAGCCGTCACGGCCCTTGACCTGCAGGTCGACCACGCAATTGCGCACGTCGTCCATCGAAAAGGTTTCGTCGAACAGGCGGATGAACGGGCCGATCGCGCACGACGCGTTGTTGTCCTTGGCCTTGCTCAGCAGCAAGGCGCTGCGGCCTTCGAAGTCGCGCAGATTGACGTCGTTGCCAAGCGTGGCGCCGTGAATTTCCCCGCGACTGTTCACCGCGAGAACCACTTCGGGCTCGGGGTTGTTCCATTCGGATTTGGGGTGGATGCCGATCTGACTGCCGCTACCGACAGCGGCGAGTACCGGGGCCTTGGTGAAGATTTCCGCATCCGGGCCGATGCCGACTTCCAAGTACTGCGACCACATTTTCTGTTCGATCAGCAGCGCTTTCAGGGCGCTCGCCTGTTCCGAGCCCGGTCGGATGCTGCGCAGGTTGTCGCCAATGATGTCATGCACGATCGCGCGCACGCTTTCGGCCTTGGTCGGGTTGCCCGCGGCTTGTTCCTCGATGACGCGCTCGATCATGCTCGCCGCAAACGTCACGCCTGCCGCCTTGATGACCTGAAGGTCAGCGGGGGCAAGGAGGAAGGGCGCATTGGCATCTGGGTGGGTGCCGGAGTTGGCCAGTAGCGCTTCGACGCTGCAGATCAGCGTGCCCTGGGTCTCGCGCACGGCCTTGAGCGGCGATTCGGATTCAAGCAATTCGCTCAGGGTGGCAAAGCGCTCGGACAGATCGAACACCCCGTCGCGACGCAGGACAACAGGCGAAGGACCGGCAACCTGCCCGGGCACCCACGCCCGGCCGATCAATGTGCCATCGAGGCCGTCGGCAGGCAGCGTGTTTTCAGGGGTGAGTCGAATTGACATGGGACGATCCTCGGAAGTTCTTATGCTTTTGCTGCCGACCCTAGCCAGCCAACACGATAAACTCCAATGACATCTGCTCAATTATCGATAACATGGGGTTATCGAATCCGAAGGCTGCTCACTATGTCCGACATCTCGTTCTCGACGGTCTGTAACTGGCTCAAGTTCAAGCATCTGGTGCTGATCGATACCTTGGCTCGTACGCGCAACATGCACGCGGCTGCGTTGCACATGAACCTGAGTCAGCCCGCCGTCAGCAAGATGCTTCGCGAGATCGAGCGGTTATTGGGGTTCGACCTGTTCGAGCGGCTGCCTCGTAACATGCCCCCCACCGCACTGGGGGAGCATGTGGTGCGTTACGCGCAGATTGCGCTGAATGACGCCAACAAGTTTGTCGACCAGATCAGCAGCCTGCGCGAAGGCGGTCATGGCTTTCTCAAGGTCGGAGCGATTTTCGCCGCCACGGCCGTGGTGTTGCCGGATGCCATCGTGCAGTTGAAACGGCGCTGGCCGTTGCTGTCCATCGAGATCGTCGAGCAGACCAGCGATCATCTGATGGAAATGCTCGACGACAAAAAGCTCGACCTCGCCGTGGCCCGTTACACTGACGAAAGCCAGCAGCAAGTCTATGACTTTCAGGCGTTGGCGCCTGAGCCGTTCTGCATGGTAGTCAACAGCCGTCACCCGCTCACCGAGCTCGAGGAGACGCCGCTTCAGGAACTGGGCAACTGGCCGTGGATTCTCTACCCGGTTGGCACGCCGATCCGTGCGCGCATGGAGCAGGCGTTCGCCAAGGCCGGCATCCCGCTGCCACGAAACACCATCGATACCATTTCCATGCAGACGTTTTTACAGGTGTTGCAGTCCGGCCCGATGATCGCCATGTTGCCCGCGTCGATGGCCCAGCCGCATCTGGAAGGGGGCTTGCTGAAAGTGCTCAACACGCCGCTGAAACTGGCCCCTCAGGATTATGGAATTCTCACCCGACGCGGCGAGCCGCTGTTAGGTGCCGCCTCGGAATTCGCCAATATTCTGATCGCCAACGCGACAACGGTCCCCCGCTAGGTCGATAACCCTGGGTTATCGATCAATGGAAACATCTCATTATTCTTCATCTGTCGCTTGTCAGTACCATCCGCTCGTGTCTTGACCCCATAAAAACAACACAGGCGCAACCAGTGCCTGGAGGTCCTACCATGGCAACTGCATCTGATCGCCTGCCCGAACACTCGGGCGCCGGGCACGCCAGCTTCGAAGATCGTACCTACCGCAAGGTCATCCTGCGCATTCTCCCTGTCTTGCTGCTGTGCTACATGGCGGCGTACCTGGACCGCGTCAACATTGGTTTCGCCAAGCTGGACATGCTCAACGACCTGCAATTCAGCAACACGGTCTACGCCTTGGGCGCGAGCATTTTCTTCTGGGGCTACTTCATTTTCGAGGTGCCCAGCAACCTGCTGCTGCATCGCTTCGGCGCCCGTTTCTGGATCGCGCGAATCATGCTCAGTTGGGCCATCGTCTCAATGGCCGTGGCCTTCACCGTGCCGTTGGCGAAGTTTTTCCACATCGAGTCGGAAACCATGTTCTATGTGCTGCGCTTCTTGCTCGGCATCTGCGAAGCAGGGTTCTTCCCAGGCGTCATTCTCTACCTCAACTACTGGTTCCCGACGCGCCGTCAGAGTCGCGTGATGTCTGGCTTCCTGATGGCCATGCCGATCAGTCTGACCCTGGGGGGCGTTGTTTCCGGCTGGTTGATGACCAAGATGCAAGGCGTACAAGGCATGGCCGGTTGGCAGTGGCTGCTGATCATCGAAGGCCTTCCTTCCGTGGTCATGGCGTTCGTGGTGCTGGCGTTCATGGCGAACAATATCGATGCCGCGAAATGGCTGTCGCCGGAAGAAAAAGCCATGCTCAAGGCCAACCTGCAGCACGACAGTAAAGGCAAGGCGTCGAGCCTGCGCGAAGTCCTGTTCAATGGCCGGGTGTGGTTGTTGGTGCTGATTCTGTTGACCTTCAACACAGGCTTCTACGGTTTGGCGTTCTGGATGCCGTCGATCATTAAAAGCGCAGGCATTTCCAACCCGCTGGACATCGGCCTGTTGACTGCAATTCCCTACGGAATCGCCGTTATCGCGATGACGCTCAATGCCCGTCACTCCAACAGGACCGGTGAGCGCCGCCTGCATGCGGCGATTCCTGCGGTCATTGGCGGAATCGGCCTGATCCTCAGCGCCTACTTCGCCAACAACGTGGTGTTGTCGATCATCTTCCTCAGCGTATCCGCCTCTGGTGTGCTGAGCCTGATGCCGATCTACTGGACCCTGCCTGGCACCGTTTTGTCAGGCGTCGCCGCTGCGGCGGGGATCGGCATGATCAACGCCATCGGTAACCTGTCTGGGTTCACCGGTTCGATGATCACGGCTGTCGCCGAGAACCTTACCGGGAACATCAACAACGGGACCTACGTACTGGGCGCGTGCCTGTTCGTCAGCGCGGGCTTGATCCTCTCGATTCCCAAGGCAATGCTCGGCAACCACAAGGTCGAAGCCTCGGAGCCTGCGGGGGCGCTCTCCAACGCCTGATCCCCACCTTGACACCGATTGCCTGCCATCGCCAACCGCGATGGCAGGCTCGCCAATGCTTGATATACGCCCCTTTCCAGCGCTCCTAACATCGGTCCCATGTGACCCCTCGCCCCAAGCGAAATGAAGGAGAGCCCGTGAAAAACTTTCGAATCGGCCAGATCGTCCCCAGCTCCAACACCACCATGGAAACCGAAATTCCGGCGATGCTGACTTCGCGTTATGCGTTGTTTCCGGAGGAGCGTTTCACCTTTCACTCCTCGCGCATGCGCATGATGCACGTCAGCCCCGAAGAGCTGAAAAAGATGGATGTCGACAGCGACCGCTGCGCGCTGGAGCTCAGCGACGCGCGGGTGGACGTCATGGCGTATGCCTGTCTGGTGGCGATCATGTGCCAGGGCGCGGGCTATCACACGGTTTCTCAGGAGCGTCTAAGCAAGACCGTTGCCGCGAATACCTCCAGCGCTCCGGTGCTGAGCTCGGCGGGCGCCCTGATCGACAGTCTGCACATGCTCGACTACAAGAAAATCGCGATCATCACCCCTTACATGAAGCCGCTGACCGCCCAGGTGATCGATTACATCGAAGCGGCGGGCATCGAAGTCGTGGACGCCATCAGCCTGGAAGTCTCGGACAACCTCGCCGTGGGGCGGCTCGACCCGATGAACCTGGTGGCGCACGCCGATAGACTGAACATCGGGCAGGCGGACGGGGTGGTGCTGTCCTGCTGCGTGCAGATGCCGTCGTTGCCTGCGATTCAAGTGGTCCAGGACCGCCTCGACAAACCGGTGTTGTCAGCCTCGGTCGCGACCGTTTACCAGATGCTGAAGACCCTTGGCCTGAAAGCCCAGGTGCCGAACGCCGGTCATCTGTTGTCCGGGGCGTTCTGACGCTGTGCCTGACGGGGTACTATGGCGGACATTCTGGCCTGCACGCCCGGTACCCCACATGAAGCTCGACCCCGTTTCGCTGCGCCTGTTCGTCAGCGTCGTTGAAGAAGGCACCATCGCCGCTGCCGCCAAACGCGAGCACATCGCGGCGGCGGCAGTGAGCAAGCGCCTCAGCGAATTGGAAGAGCTGCTCGATTCGCGTTTGCTCACGCGCACCAACAAGGGCATCACGCCGACCGACGCGGGGCTGTCGCTACTGTTCATGGCCCGCAGCGCGTTGAACAACCTCAACGAGATCGTTGTTCAGATGCGCGATTACTCCCATGGGCGTCGCGGGTCGGTGCAGGTGCTGGCCAATGTCTCGGCCATTACCCAGTTCATGCCGGGGTTGATTCAGTCGTTCATGGCGCTGTACCCGCTGATCACTGTCAGTCTCGAAGAACAGCAAAGCCTTGCGATCACCAAAGCCGTGGCCGAGAACCGCGCGGATATCGGCATCTTCACGCGCCTGCCCCATGGGGCGGACATCGAAGTCTTCCCCTTTCGCACCGACCGGCTGGTGGTGCTGGTGCCCAGCGGTCATCCGCTATCCGGGCGCGAATCTGTGAGCTTCAGCGAAACCCTCGCTCACGACCACGTCACCCTGCGCAGCGGCACGCACTTGAACTTTCAGTTGATCAAGGCCGCCAACGATTTGGGACGTTCGCTGAAAATCCGCATGGAAGTGTCCAGTTACGACGCGCTCTGTCTGATGGTTCAGGCGGGAGTGGGGGTCGGCATCATGCCGGAGGGGAGCGTGGCGATTTACAAGCTCAACGGTGCCCGTGCCGTGAACCTGAGTGATGACTGGGCCAGCCGTGAACTGAGCGTTTGCGTAAGATCGCGGCAGGGATTATCCAGCGCTGCGCTGTTGTTCCTCGACCACATCCTGGCGCCGCCTCTGGTCCCGCCGGTAGCGGCGGAATGAGGCTTATCGCCGGAAGCGATCAGGAACCGTAAGCGGCTCCTGATCGCGAAGCCCTTCTCTACATCGCAGTGCGGAAGATTTCCTCGATCTGCTCCTGAGTCGCAGGGCGCGGGTTGGTGAAGCCGCAGGCATCTTTCATGGCGTTGGCCGCCAGCGTCGGGATGTCATCGGCTTTGGCGCCCAGTTCGGTCAGGCCGGCCGGAATGCCAATGTCGCCCGACAGCTTGCGGATGGCCGCGATGGCCGCAGCCGCGCCCTGGGTGTCGTCCAGGCGCTGGGTGTCGATGCCCATCGCCGCTGCCACGTCTTTCAGGCGTGCTGGACAGACACTGGCGTTGAAACTCTCGACATGGGGCAGCAACACCGCGTTGCACACGCCGTGGGGCAAATCGTAGAAACCGCCCAATTGGTGAGCCATCGCGTGCACATAACCGAGCGAGGCATTGTTGAAGGCCATGCCGGCGAGGAACTGGGCATATGCCATGTTTTCTCGCGCAGGCATGTCGCTGCCGTTGGCCACCGCCGTGCGCAGGTTGGCGGAAATCAGCTCCACCGCTTTGAGCGCGCAGGCGTCGGTGATCGGCGTGGCCGCCGTGGAGACGTAGGCCTCAATGGCATGGGTCAGCGCGTCCATGCCGGTGGCAGCGGTCAGCCCTTTGGGCATCGCCGCCATCAAGGAGGGGTCGTTGACGGACAGCAAGGGCGTGACGTTGCGGTCCACGATTGCCATTTTCACATGACGGGTTTCATCGGTGATGATGCAGAAGCGCGTCATTTCGCTGGCCGTGCCCGCAGTGGTATTGATCGCGATCAATGGCAGCTGCGGCCTGGCCGATTGATCCACCCCTTCGTAGTCACCGATTTCCCCGCCGTTCGCCGCCACCAGCGCAATGCCTTTGGCGCAGTCATGGGGCGATCCGCCACCCAGGGAAATGATGAAGTCAGCGCCACTGGCCTTGAGCTGCCGCAGGCCGTTCTCCACGTTGCTGACGGTAGGGTTTGGTTTGGCTCCGTCGAAAATCGTGGCGTTGATGTCCTGCTCTCGCAGCAGCCCGGCCACCTTGTCAGCCACACCGGCCTTGGCCAGTCCCGCATCGGTGACGATCAGCGCATGGCGAAAGCCATATTTGCGGATGGCATCGACCGCCTCGCCCAGGCTGCCAATACCCATCATGTTCACGGACGGAATGAAGAACGTGCTGCTCATTGACTGATCCTCTTTCTTATCATTGTTGGCTTCGGCCGGGTGGCCGGAGGGGTACTCATCGAGACAGGACCATCCTAGGCGCCACGGGAACGGGGCTAAATGGTTCTTTGGAGGGGGCAGGCGGGGGTCTTTGGTAGTAGTGGCGCGGCGAGTTTGTGATCTCTGGACGAGGCACTGCGCGCAAGGGCGAATAAGCAGCGCTCATTAAAAAGCCGGCTTGTGGCCGGCTTCTCGGTGACAGGTTTGGCGAGTTTTTGGCTCACCGCACCCATCCGCAAACGTGCGCGCTGCATGCAGGCGCTTGTCAGGTAGACGAGACGGGCCGTGGGCCGGTGTCAGGTCGATCACCCTTCGGCGGGTAGCCAACGGGTGGTGAAACGAAGGCGTGCAGGATACGCAGGTTCGCGGCGTCTGCCCAGTCTTCGTGTGCAGCCTCGGGTCTTTTCCTGCACATCAGGGAAGGGCCGCGGGGTGGCGACGGTGATTGAGGGTCGACCACCAGAAGATCCAGCCCAGCACGTGGATGCGTTGTTCCTGGACCTGCTCGGCGCTGAAGATTTCGTCCGGGTATTCGGCCGCGTTGTGGCTGCGCAGGCGCAGGCCGCCGCCGGGCAAGCGATAGAGGTATTTCACTCGCAGCATGCCGGCGTGTTCGAGGGCGTACATCTCACCGTCGATGATCTGCACGCGGCCTCGGTCCACACCCATCAGCGAGCCGTCTTGAATTTTGTCTGCCATGCTGCTGCCCACCATGGCCACACAGATCGCGTTGTGCAGTTCGACGTCCATGGCGTCGAGGATGCGTCGGGCGAGCCTGATTTTCTGGTGGGGCGCCTCCGCGACACAGGCGCGACCGCTGGGTTGCGTCTGCAATTCGGTGTAAAGCGGCAGTTCCAGTTCTTCGCGGTCGCCAGGCCGCTCGCCCCGGCGCCTCCCCGGACCGTCTGTGCCGTGCTTGTCACGCGTGTCCCCGGGGTGCTTGGGCCCCTCGCCGCTGCGCAACCAGCGCACATTGACGCTCAGCAGTTCGGCGACTTCCTCCATGCGGGCCATGGGGATACCGCGCTTGAACCAGTTGTTCACGTGCTGCGGCGTCACCTTGCGGTTGGCGGCGAAGTCTGTAGCGGAGAGATGGCACTCTCGCAGAAGAATGCGTAGTCGATCACCTGATGTATTCATGGCGCAAAGTTTACGTGCCGTTCAACTTCGTTTAAATGAACGAAGTGTTCAAATGCGCGCGAGATCAAACGAGTGGTGAATAGTAAGGACTACAGTAAGGCGTTAATAATGTAGGGCGTTTCTTAAGTTGTTGGCTTTTCGTCAACAATGCCAGGAAGCAAGACTTTGCGCGGTATGGGGTAACGACGAGATCAGGACAGGTCTTAGAGCGGCCGAAGCCTGGAGTGGGGCAATAGTCTGTTGCAGGAAAGGCCAAAACGAACGATTGAAGTGAACGCTTTGTTTGAGAGGCGTCAATTTAAACGCGGCGAATAAATAAAAAAGTAGGTGGACGTGGCGGGGTGTAGCGGGGAGTTGAGCCGATGGCCTCCGAAGCGTCAGGCGCTTCGGAGACTTTGAACCGGATCAACCTTTGTAGGCGGCAACCGATTTGGTGATGGCTTCGCGAGCGGCGTCTGCGCCTCCCCAGCCTTCAATCTTGACCCACTTGCCTTTCTCGAGATCCTTGTAGTTCTCGAAGAAGTGTTGGATCTGCTTGATCAGCAGTTCAGGCAGGTCGGTGTATTCCTTCACGTCGACGTACAGTTGGGACAGCTTGTCGTGCGGAACGGCCAGGACCTTGGCATCGCCACCGCCGTCGTCGGTCATGTTCAGAATGCCGACCGGACGTGCGCGAATCACCGAACCTGGGGCCACTGGGTAAGGCGTCACGACCAGCACGTCGAGCGGGTCACCGTCGTCTGCCAGAGTATTCGGGATGTAACCGTAGTTGGCCGGGTAGAACATGGGCGTGGCCATGAAACGGTCAACGAACAGGCAGTCGCTGTCTTTATCGATTTCGTACTTGATCGGCGCGTGGTTGGCCGGGATTTCGATGGCGACGTAGATGTCGTTCGGCAGGTCTTTGCCAGCCGGAATCTTGCTGTAGCTCATTGGGCTTTGCCCCCTTGGTTGACCATTCGGAATTCGGCATGCAACGCCAAAAAGTGGGCCGGATTATAGGCACATTTGGGAAGCGTTACCATGTACCACGATCAGCTCTGGGCATCGTCGGGCGTCGAGTAGACCGGATCCTCGGCCTGAAGTGCCCTGAGCCGCGTCAGAGGGTCCTGCCGATAGAATGCCTTGAGTTGCGTATAGACTTGCGGATATGCCTCGGTCAGCACATCAGGTGCGCTGAAAAAGTACTCGCTGGTGACGGCAAAGAACTCGGCTGGGTTCTCCGCTGCGTAGGGATCGATCGCTGTCTCGGCATCCGGGTCGGCATCCAGTTGGCGATTGAGATCGTCGTAGGCGCCTTGCATCGCGCTGGCCCAGTCGGCAATGCGCATGTCGTTGTGCAACGGCGGCAGACCATTGGCTGCCCCGTTGAGCATGTCCAGTTTGTGGGCCAGTTCGTGAATGACCAGGTTATAGGCTTCCCAGCCACCGCTCGCCAGCACGCCGGGCCAGGCGAGGATGACCGGACCTTGCGACCAGGCTTCGCCGCTGTGTTCGCCGTCCCACTCGTGCTCGATGCCGCTGGCGTCGCGGTGCCGCTGCGGGCTGATGAAGTCATCCCCATAAAGGATGATTTCATGAAAGCCCTGGTACCAGTTGAGGTCGCCAAGGGCCA
Source organism: Pseudomonas sp. GD03842 (assembly GCF_029841165.1). NCBI lineage: Bacteria > Pseudomonadati > Pseudomonadota > Gammaproteobacteria > Pseudomonadales > Pseudomonadaceae > Pseudomonas > Pseudomonas sp. GD03842. The sequence goes on from NZ_JAOCEA010000018.1 coordinate 82,581, forward strand.
GCAGCGGCAACTGAGCCTGGGCGGCGAGGAACAGGCGGGCTTCATCATCGAGCTCGACACCTTCCAGCGCCGTGAGATGTTTGGCTTGGAGGAACAACACGCTGCTGTCCAGCAGATGGCGGTCCTGCTCGACGCTGAGTCCGTCGAGCATCGGCAAGCGCTCGCGCACGCGAGCCCACAGTGCGGGGTCGACCGGATGACGGGCCAGCGTGCGCCGCCTGAGCCAGCCGCGCACCGACCACCCTTTCAAGCCCATGACTCAGCGCGCAGGGGCGGAGCGGCCCATGCGGCTGCGGACCAGGCCGACGATCATTGGCAGCAACGACAGCAGAATGATTGCCAACACCAGCAGGGTGAGGTTTTTCTTGATGAAGGGGATGTTGCCAAAGAAGTAGCCGAGGGCGACCAGGCTGCCTACCCACAGGATCGAACCCAGCACGCTGAAGCCCAGGAAGCGCAGGTAAGGCATCTTGCCCAAACCGGCGACGAACGGGGCAAAGGTGCGAATGATCGGCAGGAAGCGCGCCAGTGTGACGGTCTTGCCACCGTGGCGGTCATAGAACTCGTGGGTTTTGGTCAGGTAGTCACGGCGGAAGATTTTCGAATCCGGGTTCTTGAACAGTTTGTCGCCGACCGTTCGGCCGATCACGTAGTTGGTGCTGTCGCCAATGATTGCGGCCGCCATCAGAAGGCAAGCCAGCAGCACTGGGTCCATTGCGCCGCCCGCGGCAACGGCGCCGGCGATGAACAGCAGTGAGTCGCCGGGCAGGAAGGGCGTCACCACCAGGCCGGTTTCGCAGAAGATCACCAGAAACAGAATCGCATAGACCCATGTGCCGTACTGGGTCACCAGCATGTCGAGGTAAACGTCGAGGTGGAGGATGAGGTCAAGCGGGTTGAAATCCATGTACGGCACCTGAGTGGAAGACCCGATGCGGGTCGCGTGCGGGGTCGGAGAGTACTGCTGATGTGGGCCGCATTATAGAGGTAAGAAGCGACCTGTCGCTGGACGCGGTTTCTGAAATGAAACATTTGGTATTGATGGAACGAAAATTTCCGTAGGAGCGCGCTTGCCCGCGACAGCACAGTGTCAAGCACTAACGATGCGTCTGACAGCCCCTTGTCGCGGGCAAGCGCGCTTCTACAAATCGAGGTGCGACTCAGTTAATCGGTAACGTGTAGTTCTTGAATTGAGTGTCCTCGCGAAACCCGATCGACTCGTAGACTTTCTGCGCGACTTCGTTGTTCGCGCTGGTCGATACGCGCATCCGCACGGCCTGCGTTTCGCGTGCCATCTTCTTGGCCGTTTGCATCAGGTGATCGGCGACCAACTGGCGACGGGCATCTTCGGTCACGTAGATGTCATTGAGGATCCAGACGCGTTTGAGCGAGAGCGAGGAGTAACTGGGATACAACTGACAGAACCCCAACAGCCTGCTGTCGTCATCGTCGGGAAAGGCGAGGTAGATGACAGACTCTTCACGCTTCAGGCGTTTTTCGAGGAAGTCCCGGGAGGAATCGGGGAAGGGCAGTTCGCCATAGAATTCGCGGTATTTGACGAACAGCGGGGTCAACAGGTCCAGGTGCTCCAGGGTGGCTTTGATGATCCGCATGGTTGGGCCTCAACTTCATTGTGCAATGCATGAACAGGGGAGGGCGCGACTGGCACGGGGACAGACCGTTTCGACTGTGCCTAAGCGGTTTAGAAAGCGCAATCCAAAAGCCGCGGTGATGGCGTCGATGTGCCTACCGCTCTTCAGCGTGCACAGTGATGAAAAACGGCCTCCGAAGAGGCCGTCCTTTGATGCATTGGCGCCGGATCAGAAGAAGCCCAGCGGATGGGTGTCGTAGCTCACCAGCAGGTTTTTGGTCTGTTGATAGTGTTCCAGGGCCACTTTGTGCGTTTCGCGACCCACGCCGGACTTTTTGTACCCCCCGAATGCCGCATGGGCCGGATACAGGTGGTAGCAGTTGGTCCAGACGCGTCCGGCCTTGATGGCACGCCCCACGCGGTAGGCGCGGTTGATGTCGCGGGTCCATACGCCGGCGCCGAGGCCGAACTCTGTGTCGTTGGCGATGGCGATGGCCTCGGCCTCATCCTTGAAGGTGGTGACGCTGACCACCGGGCCGAAGATTTCCTCCTGGAAGACGCGCATTTTGTTGTTGCCTTTGAGCAACGTCGGTTGGATGTAGTAACCGGTCGCCAGGTCGCCCTGCAGTTTTTCCACCTTGCCGCCGGTCAACAGCTCAGCCCCTTCGCCCTGCGCGATGTCCAGGTACGAGAGGATCTTGTCGAACTGCTGCTGCGAGGCTTGTGCGCCCACCATGGTGTCGGTATCCAGCGGGTCGCCGCGCTTGATCTTCAGCACCTTCTGCATCACCGCTTCCATGAATTGCGGATAGATCGATTCCTGCACCAGGCAGCGGGAAGGGCAGGTGCAGACTTCGCCCTGGTTGAAGAACGCCAGCACGACGCCTTCTGCGGCTTTCTCGATGAATTCCGGCTCGGCGCTCATCACGTCTTCGAAATAAATGTTCGGCGACTTGCCGCCCAGCTCGACCGTGGACGGAATGATGCTGTCCGCGGCCAGTTTCATGATGTGCGACCCTACCGGCGTGGAGCCGGTAAAGGCGATTTTGGCGATGCGCTTGCTACTGGCCAGGGCCTCACCGGCTTCACGGCCATAGCCTTGCACCACATTGAGCACGCCCTTGGGCAGCAGGTCGCCGATCAGCTCCATGAGTACACTGATGCCCAGCGGGGTTTGCTCGGCGGGTTTAAGCACGATGCAGTTACCGGCGGCGAGGGCGGGTGCGAGTTTCCAGGCGGCCATCAACAGTGGGAAGTTCCACGGGATGATCTGGCCGACCACGCCCAGCGGTTCGTGAATGTGGTACGCCACCGTGTTGCCGTCGATTTCGGCGGCGCTGCCTTCCTGAGCACGGAGTGCGCCGGCGAAATAGCGGAAATGATCCACTGCCAGCGGTATGTCGGCGTTGAGGGTTTCACGAACGGCCTTACCGTTGTCCCAGGTTTCGGTCACGGCCAGCAGTTCGAGATTCTGCTCGATGCGGTCGGCGATCTTCAGCAAAACCAGCGAGCGCTCCTGAACGGATGTCTTGCCCCACGCGTCGGCGGCCGCATGGGCGGCGTCGAGCGCCTTATCGATGTCTTCGGCGGTGGAGCGAGGAAATTCTGCGATCAATTTGCCGGTGATCGGCGAGGTGTTTTCAAAATACTGGCCTTTGACCGGAGGCACGAACTCGCCGCCGATGTAGTTACCGTATTTGGCCTTGAAGGTCACGATCGAGCCTTCAGTACCGGGGTGTGCATAACGCATGGTGAATATCTCCTTGCTCTTGTGATTGTGCGGGGATAACGCGCTGCTGCGCTTGATCAAAGCGTAGAGCAAAGGGCGGGCCACTGCCGTACGGTGGCTGTTTTACAGGGGGTTCATCCAGATTTCAGACGTCCGGCAGGGGCATGTGTCCCAACCCTGGCACAGGGATGCGTGACACTTTGTATCGAATCTGGGACAGCGATCTGGATTGAGTCTTTGGGAGCATTGCAATGACCCAAGGTGAGGAGGATGCTGATTGGCAATGCAGCGGGGGAAGAATAAAAAGTGCCCAGCAACCACCTGACTCGACATGCCCAACAGGTCCTGACCGTCACTCAAGGCAAGGCCAATCATCGTTATGGACCTGGCGCCGATCCTTCCATCGCCCGGTCGTGGACGCGCTGCCTTGAGGATTATCATCTCGATCCCGCCCAACCCATGGCCCCTACTGTGCTGGAACATGCTCGGGTGTTGGAAAGCCGCCAGCGACTGCGGCAGGTACTGAGCATCGCGGGAAGCGAAATGAACAGCCTGCATCGCCAGCTCTCAGGCGGCCACGCCGTGCTGCTGACAGACGACCGTGGCGTGATCCTCAACTGCGTCACCGAGCCTGGCGAGCGGCGAATCTTCGAACGGGCGGGCCTCTGGCTCGGCGCGGACTGGAGCGAGTCGCGCGAGGGCACTAACGGCATCGGCACCTGCCTGGTGGAGCGCCAGTCCGTGACGATCCATCGCGACGAACATTTTCGAGGCCGACACACCGGGCTGACCTGCTCCGCCAGCCCGGTGTTCGATCCACATGGCGAGCTGTTGGCAGTCCTCGATGTGTCCTCGGCGCGCCATGACGTGTCTCGCCAGAGCCAGTTTCACACCATGGCGCTGGTCAACCTCTCGGCCAAAATGATTGAAAACAGCTACTTCCTGCGTCATTTCGAGGACCAATGGTTGCTGCGTTTTCACCTCCAAGCGGGCTCGGTCGGGTTGTTCAGCGAGGGCTTGCTGGCCTTCGATGGCGACGGGCGGGTGATGGCGCTGAACCAGAGCGCGTTGAACCTGTTGAGCGTAGGGCCCGTGGAGCTGGTGGGGCAGCCTGTCGAAGCGCTGTTCGAATGCTCGCTAGATGAATTGTTGAGTCGAGCGTCTCCAACTGCTGCCGCTGGCTGGCCCTTGCGTACGCGCGACGGCCGAGGATTTTTCGCGGTGCTGCGTGGCCAAACGCGATCTGTACTGAAGGTCATGCCGCCGAAGAGTGTGGGGCGGTGTGGCGAGCCGCCGACGCCGAGCAGCGTGTGTCTGGAGGATCCTGTGCTTCGCAGCGCCTTGCGTCGGGCATTGAAAGTGTTCGAGCGCGACATCCCTCTGCTGATCAACGGCGAGACAGGGTCGGGCAAAGAGGCATTCGCCAAGGCTGTGCATCAAGCCAGTCAACGTGCGGGCAAGCCCTTCGTGGCGCTCAATTGTGCGGCGATTCCCGAAAGTCTGATCGAGAGCGAACTGTTCGGCTACCGGGGCGGCAGCTTTACCGGTGCCCGCAAAGAGGGCATGAGCGGTAAGTTGCAGCAGGCCGATGGCGGCACGTTGTTTCTGGATGAAATCGGCGACATGCCGGTGGCCTTGCAAACCCGGCTGCTACGGGTGTTGGAGGACCGGCTGGTGGTGCCCATCGGCGGCGAACCTCAGCCCATCGACGTGCGCATCATCAGCGCCACTCACCGGAATCTGTTGGAAAGGGTAGAAGGCGGCACGTTCCGTGAAGACCTCTTCTACCGCCTCAGCGGGCTGGAAGTCGCGCTGCCGTCGCTGCGTGAGCGCAGTGACAAGTCGCAATTGCTGGATTTTTTGCTGAAAGAAGAATCAGGTGGTCATCCGGTGACGATCGATCCCGAAGCCAGGCAGGCGCTGCTGGATTTCAGTTGGCCGGGCAACGTGCGGCAAATGCGCAATGTCCTGCGAACACTGGCCGCGCTGTGCGAGGACGAACGAATCGAGCTGTCCGATTTGCCGTCTGCCGTTCTTCAACGGTCGCCGCCGCGCCCCACCGAAGCCGATTCTCCGTTGGAGTGCGCCGAGCGTGCGGCATTGATCAGGGCCCTCGAAGCACGGCGCTGGCACATGACTCACGCGGCTGAGGCGCTGGGGGTCAGCCGCAATACGCTCTATCGCAAGCTGCGCAAGCATGGGATTTCACGTTAGCCGCGCCTGACGCCGGGCGAAGACGTCTGCCGTGTGGAGCGGCAATTGAACTGTGCGAACCGACTCTCTCTAAGCTAACCTGCGCGAATGTTTTAAGAGGTCGGTCATGCACATTCATATTCTGGGTATCTGCGGCACATTCATGGGCTCGTTGGCGGTTCTCGCCAAGGACCTGGGCCATAAAGTCACCGGCTCCGACGCCAACGTCTACCCCCCGATGAGCACGCAGCTCGAGGCGCAGGGCATTGAGCTGATGCAGGGGTATGACCCTGCCCACCTGGACCCGGCTCCGGATCTGGTGGTCGTCGGTAACGCCATGTCGCGAGGCAACCCGGCAGTCGAATACGTGCTGAACAAGGGGTTGCCCTACGTATCCGGCCCGCAATGGCTGGCTGACCATGTGCTGCGCGGGCGCTGGGTACTGGCGGTGGCCGGCACCCATGGCAAGACCACCACCAGCAGCATGCTCGCCTGGGTGCTGGAACATGCCGGGATGGCTCCGGGGTTTTTGATCGGGGGCGTGCCGCAGAACTTCTCCGTCTCTGCACGTCTGGGCGACACGCCGTTTTTCGTGGTCGAGGCCGACGAGTACGACAGCGCCTTCTTCGACAAACGCTCGAAATTCGTCCATTACGGCCCGCGCACCGCGATCCTCAATAACCTGGAATTCGACCACGCGGACATTTTTCCTGATCTGCCGGCCATCGAGCGGCAGTTCCACCACCTCGTGCGTACGATCCCGAGCGAAGGCCTGGTCATTCACCCGACCACCGAGCCCGCCCTGGAGCGGGTGATCGCCATGGGTTGCTGGACCCCGGTGCAGACCACCGGCCAGGGTGGGCAATGGCAGGCGAAGTTGCTGAGCGAAGACGGCTCCAGGTTCGAAGTCTGGTTCGAAGGTGTGGCGCAAGGTGTGGTCGACTGGGGCATGACCGGTCAGCACAACGTGGCCAACGCGTTGGCCACACTGGCAGCCGCTCGCCACGTGGGTGTGGTGCCGCAGCAGGGTGTACAAGCCCTCAGCGCGTTCAAGAGCGTGAAGCGGCGCATGGAGAAAGTCGCTGAAGTGCGCGGCATCACCCTGTATGACGACTTTGCCCATCACCCGACCGCCATCGCCACCACGCTGGACGGCTTGCGCAAGAAAGTCGGTGATGCGCCGATCATCGCCATCGTCGAGCCACGCTCCAATTCCATGAAGCTGGGCGCGCACCGAGACGGCTTGCCGGAAAGCGTCGATCAGGCAGATCAGGTGGTCTGGTACGCTCCGGCGAATCTGGGTTGGGACCTGGCGGCCACGGCGGCCTTGTGCAAAACGCCTTCTGTGGTCTGCGACTCGCTGGACGCCATCATCGAGCAGGTCAAACGCCAGGCACAGCCCGGCACGCATATCGTGATCATGAGCAACGGTGGCTTTGGCGGATTGCACGGGAAGCTGGCCGGGGCGCTGAAATGAGCGGCCCGGAACGCATCACCCTGGCCATGACCGGCGCGTCCGGCGCGCAATACGGCCTGCGCTTGCTGGACTGTCTGGTGCGCGAGGACCGCGAGGTGCATTTTCTGATTTCCAAGGCCGCGCAACTGGTGATGGCGACGGAAACCGACGTGACGCTGCCTCCCAAGCCGCAGATGATGCAGGCTTTTCTGACGGAGTACACCGGCGCAGCCGATGGGCAAATCAGGGTATATGGCAAAGAGGACTGGATGTCGCCTGTCGCCTCTGGCTCGGGTTCCCCGGCGGCGATGGTCGTCGTGCCGTGTTCGACGGGCACGTTGTCAGCCATCGCCACTGGCGCCTGCAACAACCTGATCGAGCGAGCTGCAGACGTCACGCTCAAAGAGCGCCGGCAGTTGATCCTGGTGCCTCGCGAGGCACCGTTCTCCAGCATTCACCTGGAGAACATGCTGAAGCTGTCAAATCTGGGTGCAGTGATTCTTCCAGCGGCGCCCGGCTTCTACCATCAGCCGCAGACCATCGACGATCTGGTGGATTTCGTCGTGGCGCGGATCCTCAATCTGCTGAACATTCCTCAAGACATGCTCCCGCGGTGGGGCGAACACCATTACGGCGCCGATGAATAAGAAACTCTTTGTCCTCACCCTCGGCTTGCTGTTGGCGACGGGCTGTTCGACCGTTCGGACCCTCGACGCCAATCAACCGGGCGCGCCGGTGATCTATTCCGGAACGCGGTTGGATCTTTATGCGATTCGAGGGGGTTGTTGCGAGAAGGATCGCTTCGGCGCCGAAGCGCCGAAATACCCTTTGCTGGATCTGCCGGGCAGTGCGTTGCTCGATACGGTGCTGTTGCCGTTATCGGTGCTGACGGCATTGGGTGTGGGGTATCAGGCGACGGGTGGGATCTAGCGTCCCAGGCCAACGCAGCACTTGGGCGGGGTATTCGCGGGCGGCTACCCCTGCATGATGCCTGGGCGCATCGGATCGGCTCATTTGCCCAACCGCCGCAGCTCATCCGACTCGACGATCCTCACCCCGTCCTGCTCCTCCAGCGCAAGGCGCCACAGGGCGCGAGCCAACTGACAGGCCTCGATGCCACCGTATTTGCCCGGGATCAGCTTGGCGATCGGCGCCGCGATCTGCTCGACCAGTCGTTGGTCCTGCCGTTCGCCGATCAGCAGCGAAGGGCGCGCGATGGTCAACTGAGGCCAGTCCTGGTCCCTGAGCGCCTGCTCCATTTCGCCTTTGACACGGCTGTAGAAAATGCTCGATTCAGGGTCGGCGTTGACCGCGCTGACCACCAGAAGATGCCTTGCACCCAACTCGCGAGCGCGTTTGCCAAAGGCCACCACCATGTCTTTGTCGACAGCACGGAAGGCGTCCTGCGAGCCTGCCTGCTTGATCGTGCTGCCTAGGCAGCAAAAGGCGATATCCACGCGCCCACCCAGTTCCGCCAGCAGGGATGTGAAATCACCCACGGGGTTTTCCAGATGAGGATGGTCAGCCAGAGGACGACGGCTGGGAGCCAAGACCCGGCTGACGGTCGGTTCATTGAGCAGGCGGTCGAGCAGATGCTCCCCGGTCAACCCCGTCGCCCCGGCCAGCAGAATGTGTTGCGGCGTCAAGTACATGTTTTCCACCCCCCTGATACAACACAGGCTACGACACAAGCATAGGCGCTCTAACGCAACAGACTGCCGGGTAGCGCAGCGGGTTTCACAAATCTTCGCAAATCTTCATGGCGGTGCACCGTTACGCTTTGGCTTTACGCCCCCGCAGGCTTCGCACTGCCGAGCGTGCGTTGCACCCACGTGCTGCTGAACGCGTGCCGTGCCGCTAGGGATGGTGCAGGTTCTTATCGATAGCCACGGTATTCAACGCCCGCTCCGCCTGACTCTTGCGCAACTTCTGCCAGTGCGCGAGCACGCCTTTGGGGGCCCAGATTTGCGGCTCTGACGCTTCGAAGTTTTCCTCGATCTCGCGTTTTGCCACGATGACTCTTGCGTCATTGAACGCCTGTTGCAGGTCGTCGGTCTCGACCAGCGCCTTGCCGAACAAGGCCTCGCCGAAGTAGGTGAAATCCGCTTCTTCCGAGCACCCGAAGGACACCCGATCCTGTCGCGACGCCGTGATGACCAGGGTTTTCTCGTCCTTGAGTGCCGGGATGAAGCCCCCGGAATAACAGGCGGAAATCACCACGATCTTGTCGCGATTCTTGAGCGGGGCCAGCACGGCAGCCATTTCGTCCGCAGGCAGATCCGAAAGCTCAAGGCGGGGTTGATCCAGTACCAACTCATGGTCATGGGTGCCGTGGCTAGTGAGGTAGATGAAAACCAGGTCTTCGGGGCCGCTGCGCTGAGCGAGGGTCTGCACCGCGCGTTTGATGTTTTCTCGGGTCGCCAGCGGCCGGTCGGCCATGTGGTCGCGGTGGTTGACCAAGGTGATCTGCCCCATTGCACCAAAGCGGGTGGCCAGCATTGTGTTGACGTAGTCAGCTTCACGCAGGAATACGCTCTGTTTGCCGTCGCCACCCACGACTAGGCTGTACAGTTCGGTGGCCGGTGTGGATGCCGGAACCGCGGCCAGCGCCTTTTCCATCAGCGCGCCCTGTGCGAGCAAACCGACCTCCAGAGGGTCGGGCAACAACCGGCCCGATGCATCACGCACCCGTTGGCCATTGGACCAAGTGCCGCTCTGCACGCTGCCGTCGGCTGTGGTGAGTACCCCCGCGCCGTCATAATTGTCATTCTCGAATCGGCCGACGTACAGGCTGCCATCCGGCAGCTTGAGGCGACCTTCGCCCGAGAAACGCCAATTGCGGAACTGCCCTTGGTACTGGGTCCCGTCCGTGCCGATCAGCTCGCCTCTGCCCGTGAATGCGCCTTCCTTGAACTCGCCGGACCACACGTCGCCGTCGGCATTTTCGTAGCGCCCATGGCCGCTCAACTGGTTATCGTGAAAGCCTCCGACGTATTGATCGCCATCGGCGCTGTTGAAATTGCCGGTGCCTTGTAACTGGCCATCGACGAACTTGCCACTGAATTGATTGCCCGCTGCGTCGCTGCGCTGGCCCTCGCCATTGGGTTTGCCGTGAGCGAATTGACCTTGGTATTCGCTACCGTCCTCCAATTCCAAGTGGCCCAGGCCGTCGTAAAGGTCCGCCTTGAATTCACCCCGGTAGCTCATGCCATGCTCTTTAAGGGTGCCTTCGCCATCGCGCCGTCCCAGCTTGTAGCCGCCGACGTAGGTCCCGGTGCTGGTGGTCAGCGTGCCCTGGCCGTGAAAAAGACCGTCCTGAAAGCCGCCCTTATAGACGTCGCCGTTGCTGGCGTGCCATTCGCCCTGGCCATTCCATTGCCCGTTCTTGAACGTGCCGGCGTACCAACTGCCATTGGGGTAGTCGATACGGCCTTGGCCTTGCAAAACCCCATTGACCACGTCGCCACGGTAGCGACCGCCGTCGGGCAGGCGTGCGTCTGGGGGCAGCAGTGATTCGCCGTCACCGCAGGCGGTCAGCAGGAGGGTCAGGGCCAGAGGAGCAAGCGCACGCATGATAAATCCCGAAGATGAGGGGTTCGGCGTGCTTGGGGCGCGTTGGGTCATGCGTCACTTACACAGCCGCAGCGAGTATGCCGCAGGCGGGAAGCGTCATGAAACAGTCAGTTACGACTGTTTCATGTTCGACAGCGCTTACACGAAGCAGAGAGAGAGGGGTTCAGCGATGAACGCCGGCTTGTCCTGCCCGTCGATTTCAAGCGTCGCAGTGGCTTTGAGCAACCATTGCCCTGGTTTCTTTTCGGTCACTTCGGCCAGGGTGACTTTTAGACGAACGCGGGAATCCACCTTCACCGGCTGAATGAAACGCACACTGTCCAGGCCGTAGTTGACCACCATCTTCATGCCTTCGGGCATCACCAGCAGCGACTCCATCAACTTCGGCATCAAAGACAGCGAGAGAAACCCGTGGGCGATGGTCGAGCCGAATGGCGTCTGCGCTGCTTTGACGGGGTCGACGTGAATGAACTGGAAGTCGCCGGTGGCCTCGGCGAACAGATTGATGCGGGCCTGGTCGATCAGCAGCCAGTCGGAACATCCCAGTTCCTTGCCTTCATAGCGCTTGAGTTCTGCAACAGGTACGTAGGGCATGGGTACTCTCCTTGTGGATCGGTATTGTTTTCAGCTTTGTGCGGCAGTAGGCGCTTTTATTGCTTCACTCAATTCATGGGGCTACCTCGCTCACCACTGTAGGAGCGCGCTTGCCCGCGATAGGGATGCATCAGGCAACGAATGCGATACAGACAAATCGCCATCGCGGGCAAGCGCGCTCCTACAGCCTGGGCGTGCCTGGATTTGAAGGTCACCACGCCATCGAGCGTTGGTCAAGAATCCCAAACCTCACGAATACCAAACCATAGTCCAGTGCGTGGCGTGCTTATAATGGCGCCGCAAATTGGCTGGAGTTGTTTATGTTGCTCAGAGGCCTGACATGGCTGGTGCTGTTCCAGTTGCTGGGAACCGCTTTGAATCATTTGTGCTTGCCCATCTTGCCCGGCCCGATCATCGGTCTGGTCCTATTGCTCATCTACCTGATGATCCGAGGGGAGGTGAGTGAACCGGTCAGCCTGGCGGCGAGCAGCCTGCTGCGTTATCTGCCCTTGTTGTTGGTGCCGCCCGCCGTGGGTGTGATGGTGTATGCCGGCCAGATCGCCGATGACTTCTGGGCCATAGTGGGCTCGCTGGTCTTGTCATTGATGATCGCACTCACCTTTGCAGGCTGGTTGATGCAGAAACTCATCGATCGGCAGGCCAAGCGCCGGGAGCCATCATGACCCTGGACTGGCAAGGCGCATGGCTGTCGGTGATCCATCACCCACTCTTCGGTATCGCTGTCACGTTGGGCGCCTATCAACTGGTGTTGGCAGCGTATGAGAAAACGCGTTGGGTGTTCCTGCAACCGGTGCTGGTCTCGATGCTGGTGGTGGTCGGCGTGCTGGTGATGTGCGGCCTGGATTACGCCGAGTACCGCAAGAACACCGATATCCTCAGTATTCTGCTGGGCCCCGCCACGGTGGCGCTGGCGGTGCCGCTTTATCTGAATCTGCGTCGAATCCGGCAGTTGTTCTGGCCCGTGTTGACTACGCTGATGGTGGGCGGCGTCGTGGCCACGGGGTTATGCCTGGCGCTGGGCGAGTGGCTGGGGGCCAATCATATGATCCTCATGACCATGGCACCGAAGTCCGTGACTTCGCCCATTGCGATGTTGGTCGCTGAGCAGATTGGTGGCGTGGCCGCCCTGGCGGCTGTCTTCGTGTTGATCACCGGGGTGATCGGCGGCATATTCGGTCCCGGCCTGCTGACACTGGCGGGCGTCCACAGCCCAGAGGCCCGAGGGATGGCGCTGGGGTTGACCGCTCACGCAGTGGGGACTTCTGCGGCGCTGCAAGAAGGTGAAGAGTGTGGCGCCTTTGCGGCGCTGGCCATGAGTTTGATGGGAGTCGCCACAGCATTGTTTCTACCATTGGCGATCTCGCTGGTCGCTTGACGATGGGTGCTTGAGGATAGGTTTATGTCGTTGCCTTTGTTTCCGCTCAACGCTGTGCTGTTCCCGGGATGCGTACTCGATCTGCAGATATTCGAGGCGCGGTACCTGGACATGATTGGCCGATGCATGAAGCAGGGAGAGGGCTTCGGCGTGGTGTGCATCACCGAAGGCAGCGAGGTGGGGAATGTCCCCGAGGGCTTTTCTCAGATTGGCTGCGAAGCGGTGGTCACTGACTTTCAGCAACAGGACAACGGTCTGCTGGGGATTCGCGTGGTGGGCGGTCGGCGTTTCCGGGTGAGCGCTGCCCAGGTGCAGAAGGACAACCTGCTCGTCGCTGACGTGGAATGGCTGGAAGCACCCCAGGAAAGTCCCCTTCAAGAAGAAGACGAGGACCTCGTCGCCTTGCTTGCCGCGCTCGCCGAGCACCCGATGGTGGCTGCTTTGGAGATGGGCCTGACGGCGGAAGGGCAGCAATCGCTCTCCAACCAGTTGGCCTACCTGCTGCCCTTCGCCGAAGAAGACAAGATCGAACTGCTGGAAATTGACGACGCCGAGGAGCGGCTCGACGCCATTCAGGATTTGCTCGATGAAATGCAGGGGGATATGCAGCCATAGGGCACCGCGCCTTCGATAGGTTTGCGTTGATACGCCCTATGAAGTGGCCTCTCGTCAGTATTCGTAGCGAACCAGCCCATGGGTCAGCGAATGCACGGCTACTCCGATCACCACGGCGAGTACCGCCGGCAGCAGCAACCACCACACCCGCATCGGCAAGGCCGGCAGCGACTGCTTGTTTTGCATGCAGGCCAGGCTGGTGGCGCAGCAGAAAAACGCCAGCAGCATCCCTGCCAGTACGTCGGTAGGCCAATGCACGCCCAGGTAAACCCGGGACACGCAGATCGACGCAGCAGGAATGGCGCCCAGCAATAGCCAGGTCAGTCGCAGGCGCACTGGCTGCCCACGGCCCGCCAGCACCGCCAGGGTCATGAACAGCGCGAATGACGCGGAGGCATGTCCACTGGGCATGCTGAAGGTGGTCAGGGGTTCGTTCAGTACCTCCGGGCGGGCGCGGGCGAAGGTGTGCTTCATGGTCTGGTTGAGGATCGCGGCGCCCAGTGTCGTCGCGCAGGCGAAGATCGCGTGCCGCCATTGGCGAGTCAGCACCAGTACCAGCAGGACCACGGCAGCAGCGAAGAACTGCGTCTTGAAGTCACCAAGCCCAGTGACCAGCACCACGAAGGTTTGTGCGGTTTCGCTGCGGTGCTCCTGGACGAGGGTCATGATGCCTTGATCGAGATGGGCCAGATACGGCCAGCCCAGAAAGACCGCAACGAGCAGGATCAGGCAGGTCAGCGCAATGGCTTTGGTGGCATAGGCCTTGCCCCGAACGCTGGTCTGGACCGCCACGCCCAGGAGAATCGCCAGCCCGGCACCGACGACCGCGGCTTCCGGCCAGAAACCCTCCGGCAGCGGCAAGCGGATGGCCGCGCCGGTCGCCCAGCCTGGCAGGATGTAGGCCACCGACCAGCCTGCCGCGGCGACCACGCTGACCAAGGCGAAACGCACAAACGGCATGTCGAACATCCCGGCCACCATCGGCAGCATCGGGCGCAACGGACCGATGAAGCGGCCGACCAAGAGGCTGGCAATGCCGTAGCGCTGGAAATAGGTCTCGGCACCGGCCATCCATTCCGGATGACTGCGCAACCCGGGCAGGCGACGAATATTCTGGTGAAAGCGGCGACCGAGGAAATAGGAGACGAAATCGCCCAGCAGGCCACCGAGCAACCCCAGCAACAGCGCTTCGCTCAGCGGCAGAATCCCGCTGCCGGCCAGTGTCGCGATGGCGAACAGCGCAACGGTCCCAGGGACAATGATCCCGGCGATGGCCATGCACTCGAGGAATGAAACCAGAAAGATCGCGGCGCCCAACCAAGACGGGTTGGCGCCAAGCCACGCGGTAACGCTGTCGAGCCATGAGCCCATGGATCAGTTTCCTTGCGCGATGATGAAGTAATCGCGGCCTTCGACTTGGCCGCGTCTTAGGGGGTTGCGGGTGCAAAAGCGTGCGTAGTCCAGGTCCACGAAGCGGTACATCAATTGTTCGTCTCGCCCGGTTGGGATGCCCAGGCGCGTGGTCTGCACGATTCGCTCAGGCCGCTGACCGACATCCTCGACAAAAAGCTGGGCGTGATCGAAGCGTTTGGCGTCCCACATCGGCACTTTCAGCCCCAGCGCCTTGCACAGCAGTGTCTGGCCCGCACACAGCCTTTCGGGCGGTCGCAGGTTGCCGCTGGCATCAGGGTTGTTCAGTTGCATCTGCGCCAGGCTGTTCTCGTCCGAAACCTCGTCGACCCAGGGATAGGCGGATTTGATCAAGACGGCATTGCCCGGGCCCGCGGCGCTGAAGTTGAGCGAATCGCCGCCCCTGGCGTAATACATATAGATGTGGCCGCCATCCAGAAACAAAGCCTTACGTTTTTCTGTGTAGCCGAGCGACGCGTGACTGCCTTTTTCCTCGAGGTAATAGGCTTCGGTCTCTATGATCCGAGCCGACAGCCACAACGGGCCGACCTTGTGCCGGATCACCTTGCCCAGCAAGTCGCGAGCGAGGGTCTGGGCATCGCGGTCAAAGAAGTGGTCGCACAAGGCGCGTCGGTGATCGGGCATGGTTGGGCAGCGTGATGGCATGGCTGGGGATGATAGCAATGTCGGGCTTAATTGAGGCTGAATGAAGCGAATCCGCAAGCGCCTTGACGCTGCAATGTTTCAGTGGCCGTCCGCGCAACGATGGCTTATATCGACCATCCGCCTGTCGCCGCTGTCGTTCGTCACGCTCGGCAGCTATAATCGACCGCTTTCCTCTCTGCCAAGACCTCTGAGACCATGACTGAGTCCGTTCTTGACTACATGACCCGTCTGGGTCGCGCCGCCCGCGAAGCGTCACGTGTGATAGGCCGAGCCAGTACCGCGCAGAAAAACCGCGCGCTCGCCGCCACCGCGGCCGCGCTGGACGCTGCCCGTGACGAGTTGACTGCCGCCAACGAACGGGATCTGGCCAATGGCCGGGCCAACGGGCTCGAACCCGCCTTGCTCGAACGTCTGGCCCTGACCCCCGCACGTATCGACAGCATGATCGCCGGGTTGCGTCAGGTGGCGAGTCTGCCGGACCCGATCGGAACCTTGCGCGACATGAACTTCCAGCCGTCGGGTATCCAGGTCGGCAAGATGCGCGTCCCGTTGGGCGTGGTCGGAATCATCTATGAGTCACGGCCCAACGTGACCATCGATGCCGCCAGCCTGTGCCTCAAGTCGGGCAACGCTACCATCCTGCGCGGCGGCTCAGAGGCCATTCATTCTAATCGGGCCATTGCCGCCTGCGTTCAGCGGGGGCTGGCCGAGGCCGGTCTGCCTGCTGCCGTGGTCCAGGTCGTCGAAACCACTGACCGCGAAGCGGTCGGCGCATTGATCACCATGCCGGAGTATGTGGACGTCATTGTTCCGCGTGGCGGCAAGGGCCTGATCGAGCGCGTCAGCCGTGACGCCAAGGTGCCAGTCATCAAGCACCTGGACGGCATCTGCCACGTCTACGTCAGCGCGCACGCCGATCTGGCGGCAGCGCAGAACATCTGCTTCAACGCCAAGACCTACCGCTACGGGATCTGCGGTGCCATGGAAACCTTACTGGTGGATCAGGCCATTGCCGCCGATTTCCTCCCACGCATGGCCGCGCAATTCCGCGAGAAGGGCGTCGAGCTGCGCGGCTGCGAGCGGACCCGCGACTTGATCGAAGCCCTCGCGGCCACCGAAGACGACTGGCACACCGAATACCTTGCCCCGATTCTGTCGATTCGCATCGTGACCGGGCTGGATCAGGCCATCGAGCACATCAATCATTACGGTTCGCACCACAGTGACGCGATCGTTTCCGATTCCCAGGCCCAGACCCGCCGTTTCATGACGGAAGTCGACTCCAGTTCGGTGATGATCAACGCGCCAACCTGTTTCGCCGACGGTTTCGAATACGGCTTGGGCGCGGAAATCGGCATTTCCACCGACAAGATTCACGCCCGGGGCCCGGTGGGGCTCGAAGGACTGACTTGCGAGAAGTACGTCGTGGTCGGCGATGGTCGTCAATTGCGCGGACAAGGACCTGTCTGAGTTGACCGATGATCGGCAACACCCAGGCCAAGGTGCACAGCCTGACGAAGCGCCCGTTCGACCTAGGCCGAAACGCATCGGCATGTTGGGCGGGACCTTCGACCCCGTGCACATCGGGCATTTGCGCGGCGCGCTGGAAGTGGCCGCGTTGCTGGAACTCGATGAGCTGCGTCTGACGCCCAGCGCCAGGCCGCCTCATCGCGATACGCCCAGTGTCTCGGCGCAGGATCGTCTGGCGATGGTCTGCAGTGCAGTGCGCGGCGTATCGCCTTTAACGGTGGATGACCGCGAACTGTCGCGGGACAAACCGTCTTACACCATCGACACGCTGGAATCGATGCGTGCAGAACTGTCTGTCGACGACCAGCTTTTTTTGGTGTTGGGGTGGGATGCCTTTTGCGGATTGCCGACCTGGCATCGATGGGAAGAACTGCTGGAACACTGCCACATCGTGGTACTCCAGCGTCCGGATGCCGACAGCGAGTCGCCGGACACACTGCGTAACCTGCTGGCGGCACGTGCCGTCAGTGATCCCAAAGCCCTGAAGGGGCCGGGCGGACACATTACATTCGTCTGGCAGACGCCGCTTTCGGTGTCTGCCACCCAGATCCGTCAACTGCTGGCCAGCGGTAAGTCGGTACGTTTTCTGGTGCCAGACGCGGTACTGGCCTACATCGAGGCGCACGGGCTGTACCGTGCGCCCAATTGAACTGAATGAGTTTTATATGACACAGCAAAAAAACATCGTTACTGGCGAAGAGCTGGTTGAACTGGCCAAGGCCGCACTGGAAGACGTCAAGGCTCAGGACATCCAGGTCATCGACGTTCGCGATAAGCACAGCCTGACCGACTACATGGTGATTGCCACCGGTACGTCGAACCGTCAGATCAACGCCATGCTCGACAAGGTCCGTGAAAACGTCAAGGCCAAGGGCGCGCAGCCCCTGGGCGAAGAAGGCAAGGGCGAAAGCGACTGGGTTCTACTGGACCTGGGCGACGTCATCGTGCACATGATGACTGCCGCCGCACGCCAGTTCTATGATCTGGAACGTCTGTGGATGGGTGCCGAGCAGAGTCGCGCGGCCAGCGGTGCGCACCACACCCCAGGCAACGAATAAGGGCTCGTCGTGCGTCTGCGTCTGATTGCCGTCGGTTCACGCATGCCCAAATGGGTGGAAGAAGGTTGGCACGAATATGCCAAGCGTCTCCCGTCCGAATTGGCCCTTGAACTGGTCGAGATTCCGCTCAACACCCGAGGCAAGAACGCCGACGTGGCGCGCCTGATCCGTCAGGAAGGCGAGGCGATGCTGGCCAAAGTGCAGCCGGGTGAGCGAATCGTCACCCTCGAGGTCCATGGCAAGCCGTGGAGCACCGAGCAACTGGCCGCGGAGCTCGATCGCTGGCGCCTGGATTCGCGCACCGTGAACCTGATGGTGGGCGGCCCGGAAGGGCTGGCGCCGGAGGTGTGCGCCCGCGCCGAACAGCGCTGGTCGTTGTCGCCGTTGACGTTGCCGCACCCGCTGGTACGCATCCTCATCGGCGAGCAGATCTATCGTGCCTGGACGGTGTTGTCCGGCCACCCTTATCACAAGTAGCGCCGCTGCCTTCACTGTGAACACGCCCTAAATGTCTCAGCCGATTCGCCTGAAAGACCACGAAAAGGACGCACGCCTGGTGCGCAACCGCGTCGTGGTCGGCGCTGTGATCGTCATCGTGCTGATCTGCGTGTTGGTGGCGCGGCTGTATTTCCTGCAGGTGATCCAGTACGACTATCACTCCACGCTGTCGGAAAACAATAGGGTGCACGTACAGCCGATTCCGCCGAGCCGGGGCTTGATCTTCGACCGCAATGGCGTGGTCATCGCGGACAACCGGCCCAGCTTCAACTTGAGCATGACCCGCGAGCGCGCGGGAGGTGAGTGGGCCAAAGTGCTCGACACCATCATCGAAGTGCTGGAGTTGACGCCGGATGACCGGATCATCTTCGAAAAGCGCATGAAGCAGGGCCGCCGTCCCTTCGAGCCTGTGCCGATCCTGTTCGAACTGACGGAAGAGCAGATCGCCCGGATTGCCGTGAACCAGTTCCGGTTGCCGGGCGTGGAGGTGGTTGCGCAATTGATCCGGCACTATCCGCAAGGTGCGCATTTTGCGCATTCGGTGGGCTACATGGGCCGAATCAACGAAAAAGAACTCAAATCCCTCGATCCGGTGAATTACAGCGGTACCCATCACATGGGCAAAACCGGCGTCGAGCGGTTTTACGAGGCCGAACTGCACGGGCAGGTGGGCTATGAAGAGGTCGAGACCAATGCCCGTGGCCGGGTATTGCGTGTCCTCAAACGGACCGATCCGGTGCCGGGCAAGGACATCGTCCTCAGCCTCGACATCCAATTGCAGGAAGCTGCCGAGGTGGCCCTTGGCGGCCGTCGTGGCGCGGTGGTCGCGCTCGATCCGAACACCGGTGAAGTGCTGGCCATGGTCAGTCAGCCGAGTTTCGACCCGAACTTGTTCGTCACGGGCATCAGCTTCAAGGCCTATTCAGAGCTGCGCGACTCGGTCGACCGGCCGCTGTTCAACCGCATCTTGCGCGGTCTTTATCCCCCCGGCTCGACCATCAAGCCAGCGGTGGCCATTGCTGGCCTTGACACGGGCGTGGTGACGGCCAGTACCCGGGTATTCGACCCCGGTTACTACATGCTGCCCAATTACGACCACAAATACCGTAACTGGAACCGCACCGGGGACGGCTGGGTCGACCTCGACACCGCGATCATGCGTTCCAACGACACCTATTTCTACGACCTCGCCCACAAGGTGGGGATCGATCGCCTGTCTACCTACCTCAACAAGTTCGGCATCGGCCAAAAGGTCTCGCTGGACATGTTCGAAGAGTCGCCCGGCCTGATGCCGTCCCGCGACTGGAAACGCATCACACGCCGTCAGGCCTGGTTCCCCGGCGAGACGCTGATCCTCGGGATCGGCCAGGGCTACATGCAGGCGACCCCGCTGCAGCTTGCCCAAGCCACGGCATTGGTGGCCAACAAGGGCAAATGGAACAGGCCGCATCTGGCCAGGACGATTGAAGGCGAAAAGCCGGTGGATCACAATCCGATGCCGGATATCGTCCTGCGCGACCCGTCGGACTGGGCCAAGGTCAACCACGGCATGCAACAGGTCATGCACGGCGCGCGTGGCACCGCGCGCAAAGCGTCCATCGGCGCGCAATACCGCATCGCTGGCAAGAGCGGCACGGCCCAGGTCGTGGCGATCCGGCAGGGCGAGAAGTACGACCGCTCGAAGGTTCAGGAGCGCCATCGCGACCACGCCTTGTTCGTGGGCTTCGCGCCGGCCGACAACCCGAAGATCGTGGTGGCGGTGATGATTGAAAACGGTGAGTCCGGCTCCGGCGCAGCGGCTCCCGTGGTACGTCAGGTCATGGATGCCTGGTTGCTGGGCTCGGATGGCCGCCTGAAACCTGAGTACGCCGCCAACACACTGCCTCCGGAGACCGCGGCCCGTGAAGAGTAATTTCGACCGCATCCTTTCCAGCGAAGATGTGATGCGCCGTCGCGCCACATTCCTGCAGAAAATCCACGTCGATGGTCCATTGCTGATCCTGCTCCTGACGCTGGCGGCCGGCAGTCTCTTCGTGCTGTATTCGGCCAGCGGCAAAAGCTGGGACCTGCTGATCAAGCAAAGCACGTCGTTCGGAATCGGGCTGGTGTCGATGTTCATCATCGCGCAGCTGGAACCGCGCTTCATGGCGCGCTGGGTGCCAGTGGCCTACGTACTCGGCGTCCTGCTGCTGGTCGCGGTGGACGTCATGGGCCACAACGCCATGGGCGCGACCCGATGGATCAACATTCCAGGGGTGATTCGCTTTCAGCCTTCCGAATTCATGAAAATCATCATGCCGGCGACCATCGCCTGGTATCTGTCGAAGCGCACATTGCCGCCGCACCTCAAGCATGTGGCGGTCAGCCTGGGTTTGATCGGCTTGCCCTTCATCCTGATCGTGCGCCAGCCGGACCTCGGCACTTCATTGCTGATCCTGGCCTCCGGGACGTTCGTTCTGTTCATGGCAGGGCTGCGGTGGCGCTGGATCATTGGGGTCATCGCCGCCGCAGTGCCCGTGGCGGTCGCGATGTGGTTTTTCTTCATGCACGACTACCAGAAGCAGCGGATTCTGACGTTCCTCGATCCCGAGAGCGACCCCCTGGGCACTGGCTGGAACATCATTCAATCCAAGGCTGCGATCGGTTCGGGCGGCGTCTTCGGCAAAGGCTGGTTGTTGGGCACCCAGTCCCACTTGGATTTCCTGCCCGAAAGCCACACCGACTTCATCATTGCCGTTCTGGGCGAGGAGTTCGGCCTGGTGGGCATCTGTGCCCTGTTGTTGATCTATCTGGCGCTGATCGGGCGTGGGTTGGTCATTACCGCTCAGGCCCAGACCCTCTACGGCAAGCTGCTCGCGGGCAGCCTGACCATGACATTTTTTGTTTACGTGTTCGTCAACATCGGTATGGTCAGCGGTTTGCTGCCGGTGGTTGGGGTGCCGTTGCCCTTCATTAGCTATGGCGGAACTTCGCTCGTGACGCTGCTGTCAGCGTTTGGGGTTTTGATGTCGGTCCATACGCACCGCAAGTGGATCGCTCAGGTTTGATTACAGTGAATAACCGGTCAGGTTTTAAGGTCAGGAACTCAATGCAGGTAGTGCGTGGCTGGGCTGCTCGATATGCGCCGCTGGTCGGTCTGATGGGCATCCTCGGCTCAGTGCAGGAGTCGCTTGCCGGTGACTATGAAGGCTCCCCGCAGGTCGCGCAATTCGTCAGCGACATGACCCGGGATTATGGATTCGCCGGGGAGCAACTGATCGAAGTCTTTCGTAATGTCGAACGCAAACAGTCGATCCTCGACGCCATTTCCAAGCCCGCCGAACGGGTGAAGCCGTGGAAGGATTACCGCCCCATGTTCCTGACTGACGCCCGAGTGGCGCGCGGCGTGGATTTTTGGCGGCAGCATGAGGCGGTCCTTGCGAGGGCCGAACAAGAATACGGTGTACCGGCCCAGGTCATCGTCGCGATCATCGGCGTGGAAACGTTTTTCGGTCGTAATACCGGCAATTACCGGGTGATCGACGCATTATCCACACTGGGTTTCGATTATCCGCCCCGCGCAGAGTTTTTTCGAAAGGAGCTCCGAGAGTTCCTTTTACTCGCGCGTGAAGAGCAGGTGGACCCGTTGACCCTTAAGGGCTCGTACGCCGGTGCAATGGGTTTGCCGCAGTTCATGCCTAGCAGCTTCCGCAATTACGCGGTGGATTTCGACGGTGACGGCCACATCAACATCTGGACCGACCCGGACGACGCCATCGGCAGCGTCGCCAGTTATTTCAAGCGTCACGGCTGGGTGGCGGGTGAGCCGGTGGTCAGTCGTGCGACCGTGCGCGGCGACCGGGTCGACGAGGGGTTGAGCCCCGGCATCGAGCCGGTCAAGACTGTGGGGGAGTTGCGAGCGTTGGGGTGGGCGAGTCATGATGCGCTGCGCGATGATTTGCCGGTCACGGCGTTTCGCCTAGACGGCGACGCGGGGCCTGAATACTGGATGGGTTTGAAGAATTTTTACGCAATCACGCGTTACAACCGCAGCGTGATGTACGCCATGGCCGTGCATCAGCTGTCTGAACTGCTTGTTCAAGCTCGGGACGTCAAGTAATGCGGTCGATCCAAAAACCATTGAAGCTGGCAGCGTTTGCAACGCTTGCGTTGCTGGTCGTCAGTTGCTCCACCAGCCGACCGACAAAGCAGCAAGGCAATATCATCCGGTCGCAACCGGGGCTGGACATCAATCGCGCGCACAAAGACGGCGCGCCATGGTGGGATGTCGATGTTTCACGTATCCCGGACGCCGTCCCGACACTGCACACCGGTCCTTATAAGGCCAACCCTTACACGGTGCTGGGCAAGACCTATTTCCCGCTCACCGACTCCGCCAGCTATGTGCAGACCGGTACGGCGTCCTGGTACGGCACCAAGTTTCACGGGCAGAACACCGCCAACGGCGAGGTGTATGACCTGTATGGCATGAGCGCAGCGCATAAGACGTTGCCGCTGCCCAGCTACGTTCGGGTGACCAACCTGGACAACAACCGCACCGTGATTCTGAGGGTCAACGACCGCGGGCCGTTTTATTCGGATCGCATCATCGACCTGTCGTACGCCGCAGCGAAAAAGCTCGGCTATGCCGAAATCGGTACGGCGCGGGTCAAGGTGGAAGGCATCGATCCTGCCCAGTATTGGGCTCAGCGGGGCAAACCGGCTCCGCTGATGCTGGATCAGCCGCAAGTCGCGCTCAGCGGGCCTGCGGCTCGGCCGCAGCCTCAAGCGGCCACCCCTGTGATCACTGCGTCGGCGGGCACCATCGAGCAATGGACGCCGCCGCCGCAACAGCATGCCGCCCCTGTGACGCCCGTGCCGATCGACGCAAAAAAAAACGCTTCCGGACAAGCGTCTGGGCTGTTTCTCCAAGTGGGAGCCTTCGCCAATCCGGACGCTGCGGAACTCCTGAGGTCGAAACTGAGCGGAATGGTGAGGGCTCCGGTCTTCGTGAGCTCGATAGCGCGCAATCAACAGACGCTCTATCGCGTCCGATTGGGGCCGGTAGACACGCCGGGTGAAGCCCAGCAGCTGCAGAACAGCGTACGTTCGGCGAACCTGGGGTCGCCAAGCGTCGTGACGTCGGACCAGTAAAAGAACGCAACGGTCCGAACCCCGACAGCGGGGGAGGATCGAAGCGCCTGGCAGACGCTTGCTATCAGCGCAGCACTGTCAGCAGCTTTTCACGGGACCATCCAGGGTGCCACCTGTAGAATGTGGCCCCGCTCGCCAGGTCCGCCTGGCATTACGCTTTGCCCGCAAGGGCATGTTTGCCCATTAGCAATTTCGAGAGACGGATGAACATCACCACCTTTGCAAAACGCCTATGCCTGCTTATCCCGCTATTCACCGCGCCTGCCGTGTTCGCGGCCGAGCAGATGACGCCATCGCCACCGCAACTGGCTGCCAAGGCTTACGTGCTGATGGACGCCAACAGCGGTAACGTGCTGGTCGAAAACAACGGCGACCAGCGTCTGCCGCCTGCCAGTCTGACCAAGCTGATGACGGCCTACATCGCCACGCTGGAAATCCGTCGTGGGCAGATTGGCGAAAACGACCCCGTGACCATCAGCGAAAACGCCTGGCGTACCGGCGGTTCCCGGATGTTCATCAAGGTGGGCAGCCAGGTGACCGTCAGCGACCTGCTGCACGGCATTATCATTCAGTCGGGCAACGATGCGAGCGTCGCGGTTTCCGAGCACATTGCCGGCAGTGAAGACGCTTTCGCCGACATGATGAACAAGACCGCTGGCGACCTGGGCATGGTCAACAGCCACTTCATGAACCCAACGGGTTTGCCGAACCCGGACCATTACTCTACCGCGCACGACATGGCGATCCTTGCTCGCGCGATCATTCATGAAGACCCGGCTCACTACGCCATCTATTCGCAGAAAGAGTTCTTCTGGAACGGCATCAAACAGCCGAACCGTAACCTCCTGCTGTGGCGCGACAAGACGGTCGACGGCCTGAAGACCGGTCACACCGAAGAAGCGGGCTATTGCATGGTGTCATCGGCAGTTCGAGACGGTATGCGTCTGATCGCGGTCGTGTTCGGTACCACCAGCGAGCAGGCCCGCGCCGCGGAAACCCAGAAACTGCTGACCTACGGCTTCCGCTTCTTCGAAACCCAGACCTTCTACCAGAAGGGCACCGAACTGGCCCAAGCGCCGGTCTGGAAAGGCACCGAGCGTCAAGTGAAGGCCGGTCTGGCCGAAGACTTGTCCATGACCATGCCTAAAGGTGAAATCAAGAAGCTCACCGCCAGCATGACCATCAATCCGAAACTGGTCGCCCCTATCGCCAAAGGCGATGTGATCGGTCAGGTTGAAGTGAAGCTGGAAGATAAAGTGGTACGCACCGCTAATCTCATCGCGATGGACAGCGTTGAAGAAGGTGGTATCTTCCGCCGCCTGTGGGACAGCATCCGCATGTTCTTCTACGGTCTGTTCAACTGATTGCCGGTTGGCTATCGACTGACCGCGCATTGACTGTTGTTCCGTCCGCCCCTGCCGCTGATCGCGGCAGGGGCCTGTCCGTTTTCCGGCTTACGAGGCCGTTACTGCCATGACAGATACCGAAGCTAAAGCTCCAAAAATCGAATTTCCCTGCAAGGATTACCCGATCAAGGTGATCGGGGACACCATCGTGGACATCAAGCAGCAGATCATCGACATCGTGAAGAAGCACGCCACGATTAACGATGAGCGGGTGGACGAGCGCCAGAGCAGCAACGGCAAATACACCACCATCCAACTGCACATCTTCGCCACTGGCCAGGATCAGCTTTACGACATCAACAGCGAACTGCGGGCCACCGGTTTCGTGCACATGGTGCTGTGATGGCGGGGCGTCTGGGTTTTCGTGATCTGGGACTGATCGATTACGAGCCCACCTGGCAAGCCATGCAACGTTTCACGGACGGCCGCGACCGCGACACGCCGGACGAAGTGTGGCTGGTTCAGCACCCCCCCGTATTTACTCAGGGGCAGTCCGGCAAGCCCGAGCATCTACTACTTCCGGGTGATATTCCGGTGGTACAGGTCGATCGCGGCGGGCAAGTGACTTATCATGGCCCCGGGCAACTGGTGGCCTACCTGCTGCTGGATGTGCGTCGCCTCGGGTTTGGCGTGCGCGAACTGGTGACCCGGATCGAGCACAGCCTGATCGAGCTGCTGGCCAGCTTTGGCGTCGCGGCAGCTGCGAAACCCGAAGCACCGGGGGTCTATGTCGACGGGGCGAAGATTGCCTCGCTGGGCCTTCGTATTCGCAACGGCTGTTCGTTTCATGGGTTGGCGTTGAACGTCGACATGGATCTGGACCCGTTTAAACGGATTAATCCCTGCGGGTATGCGGGGCTGGCGATGACCCAGCTTCGCGAACAGGCAGGTCCGATTGAATTTGCCGAGGTCAGTGCCCGGCTGCGTGCGCAGCTCGTCAGACACCTCGACTACGCTGAGCAGACGACCCTAACGGGCGGAATCGATTGATATGACTACTGCGCATGAGACGGCCGACGGCGCCGTGCAAACCCAGATCCCGACAGTCAACGTGCATACGCC
Source organism: Pseudomonas sp. GD03842 (assembly GCF_029841165.1). Classification (NCBI taxonomy): domain Bacteria; kingdom Pseudomonadati; phylum Pseudomonadota; class Gammaproteobacteria; order Pseudomonadales; family Pseudomonadaceae; genus Pseudomonas; species Pseudomonas sp. GD03842. The sequence goes on from NZ_JAOCEA010000018.1 coordinate 108,491, forward strand.
CGAGCGTCCTGTGCGTCCCAAGGTCGAAGCCGGCGTGAAGCTGCGCGGTGCCGAGAAAGTCGCGCGCATCCCGGTGAAGATCATCCCGACGGTCGAACTGCCGAAAAAACCGGACTGGATTCGCGTCCGTATCCCGGTGTCCCCGGAGGTAGACCGCATCAAGGCACTCCTGCGCAAACACAAGTTGCACAGCGTCTGCGAAGAAGCCTCCTGCCCGAACTTGGGCGAATGCTTCTCTGGCGGCACTGCGACTTTCATGATCATGGGTGACATCTGCACCCGTCGCTGCCCATTCTGCGATGTGGGTCATGGTCGTCCGAAGCCGCTGGACGTCGATGAGCCCAAGAACCTCGCCGTTGCCATCGCTGACCTGCGCCTGAAGTACGTGGTGATCACCTCGGTGGACCGCGACGACCTGCGTGACGGCGGTGCCCAGCATTTCGCCGACTGCATTCGTGAAATTCGTGCGCTTTCGCCGAACGTGCAGCTCGAGACACTGGTCCCGGACTACCGCGGTCGCATGGACATCGCGCTGGAAATCACAGCTGCGACGCCTCCCGATGTGTTCAACCACAACCTCGAAACGGTACCGCGCCTGTATAAGGCTGCCCGTCCCGGCTCGGATTATCAGTGGTCGCTGACCTTGCTGCAGCGCTTCAAGGAAATGGTCCCGCATGTGCCAACCAAATCCGGCCTGATGCTGGGCTTGGGCGAAACCGACGACGAAGTCATCGAAGTGATGCACCGCATGCGCGAGCACAACATCGACATGCTCACTTTGGGTCAGTACTTGCAGCCGTCTCGTAACCACCTGCCGGTTCAGCGTTTCGTGCACCCGGATACCTTCGCTTGGTTCGCTGAAGAAGGTTACAAGATGGGCTTCAAGAACGTGGCTTCCGGGCCGCTGGTACGCTCTTCTTACCACGCCGACGAACAGGCCAAGCTGACCAAGTCGTTGCTGACTGCGGGCTGATCGAAGCGGTAACAGATAAAAGGGCCGGATAGCGATATCCGGCCCTTTTTGTTTGAGCTGTGCGCCGCCCTGTAGGAGCGCGCTTGCCCGCGACTATGCCAGCCCGTCCGATGCGTCAGTGTCGTATGTTCCGACCGTTCGCGGGCAAGCGCGCTCCTACAGATATTTCGCCATCAGGGCCTGCGCAGGTTATTCAGCAACTCTTGCGTGGGATAGCCGTCCGCAGGCCAGCCAAAAGCTTGCTGAGCGCTTCCGGGCCGCTGGTACGCTCTTGTTACCACGCCGACGAACAGGCCAATTTGAACTGTGCGCCGTCTGTAGGAGCGCGCTTGCCCGCGACTACGCCAGCCCATCCGATACCTCTCTGTCGTATGTGCCGACCGTTCGCGGGCAAGCGCGCTCCTACAGGGGTTTCCCCATCACGGTCTGCGCAGGTTATTCAGC